>JBOHMF010000075.1:0-12990 GCA_050730055.1 Allostellaceae bacterium | reverse complement strand
CAAACACCTTCAGCTTGAGGAAAAATCCAAGGCCGCGTAACGTTCCAATCCGGCAACGCCCGCTCGACCAAGTTCAACAGAGAGCGGGACATCCCCCGTCAGGAGTGCCACCCCATTTTTTCACCGAGGACAGCGCGTGATAATAGCAGTGTGCCATCGTCCTCTCCTTCAGAATACGTGCTCGGAATAGTCGGTTTCCACGCGCCGCTCGTTGTAGGCGAGGGTGATGGTCCGCTCCGCGACATCGAACGTGAAATCTCCGTAGGCGCCCTCTCCGTTTTCCCAGCCGCCATGCGTCTCCTCGAGCAGGTTGAAGGCGAGCGTCTCGAGCGCGTCGCGCACCGAAAGACTGACGTGCTTGATCTCCGGGCTGCCCCAGACGGGTTCGGCGATTTCGATCTCGCCGGAAGGCAGTTCCGCCGGCGCCTCGCCGCAAAGGGCGTCGATCTCCTCGATCTGGCCGGAATCGCCCTCACCGTCAAAGCGGACGAGGACGGAGGTGATGCCGGCCTGGGCCAGAGCATCGAAGAGGGTGGTCTTGTTGGCCGGGCGCAGGGCTTCGGCGCGCTCGGCGTGCGCCCGGTCCTGGGCGAGGTAGCGGGAGAAGTCGAAACTGACCTCAGGCGTGGTCGGGTTCTCGGTCATGATGGGTCTCCTCAAATCGGCACAAGACAAAAAGGGACGGGGCGGCCGAAGACGCCTCGCCTGTCACTGGCTGCGCGCCCAGCACCGCGCGGCGTGCATGTCCATGAAACTCACCCGCTCTTTGACCCATTCGAGGGGGAGGGTGCATGGCGCCTCCTCGCCGTCCTCGGTCAGGGCGAGGATGACGCCGTTGCCCGCGAGCGGCTGATGACCGCCCCGGAACATGAAGAAGTGCCGAGGGTGATCGAGCAGTCCCCCCTCGTTGACGTAGCAATGGTGGGTCCCGTCGAGACCCCGGGTGACCGGCTCGATCAACCCGCTGACGATCTGCTGCAAGGATTCAAGCGAACCGTCGATCTCGATTTCGGTGATTGTGCGGTCCTCGGCATTGCTGACGATCGCGCGCATGCTTGCGCCCCCAAGAGCAGGAGAGGGGAGAACCCTGCAGGCGCTCTCTTTTCCGGCCGGGTTCATCCCTTCTCGATCGGCCTCTCGCTCTTGGCGGCTGCCGCCCGGACGGACGGCAGTCCCATCGGAAACTGCGCGTCAGGGTACTGAAACCCCGTTGAATGCGGCGCTCTTCGGCTCGTCCCCAATCAGGAAGGCCGGCAATTCATCGGCCACGCCATTGATCTCACCGGCGTCGCCCTCTTTCCTGTCGCCACCGATGCGAGTGGCGTCATTCGCCTCGGGGTCCGCCCGATCCTCGCCGGGGCTTTGCTGCGATGAAGCGGCGGCCTCATCGTTTCGGCCGCTCACGCAGGCCATACCGGGCGGCAGCCACCCGGCGGCGTCCTCGCGTTCCGCCTGACCGACGCCGATGCAGGTGACGCCCGAGGCGGGACTGAACGCCGCTTCGAGCGCGGCAGCGAGTGCCGGCTTTTTGTCGTCGGCATGGTCCCGCGCCCAGCGCTCGCCGAGGATCTGGCGGCCGGTTGCAAGGCCGTGCGCCTTCTTCACCCGGCTCAGTAGTTGGCCGCGGTCGGCCGCCAGCAATCGGCAAACGGGATCGCAAGCCTGCGGCCGGCGGATTCGATGACCGGATCGGCACGATCCTCGATCGTCAGCTGCGGCTTCAGGGAGAGCGCGATGCACCAGGCGAACAGGCGTTGCTTGTCCTCGGGCGGCAATGCCGCGAGCGCGGTGAAGCCCTCGGCCGGCGGCAGTTCGAGCCAGTCGAGAGCGAGCATCTTCCGCTGCGCCTCCAGCAAGCGGTCCGCCGGGGTGCCGGCGAGATCGTTGAGCGAGCTGCGCAGCGGGGTTTCGTTTGCTCTCAGTTCGAGCGGGTTGGCGAAATACCCGATCTGCCGGAACAGCTCGGTGCCCAGCGCATAAAGCGCGAGATCGAACGCCACCCCGAAATCCCCCGCCAGATGGGCCCGGGTGATCTGCAGCCGGTGCGCCTTGAGATCATCGACCAGCGTCTGGCCGAGGCCGCCTTCCTTGCGCACCGCCTGCTCGGTGCTGCGCGGCGCCAGGCCGCGGCGATCGACCATCGCGGTGGTCAGGGTGCGCGTCGGGTCGTCAAATCCGTCGGATTCCCGGTCATCGCCCTCGTCTCCGCTTTCCGCCGGATCGGCCGCATTTTCGTCGCGCCGTGCGCGGCGTTCGACGAGACCCTGGTGCAGGCAGAAGTCGCCGTCCTCGCCAACCGTGACGATGACGCCGGCGCGGGCGCGGTCCTCATCGGCATAGACCGCCAGGCCCGCCACGACCTCGGCCAGCTCGTCGCGGCGATCCTCCAGCTCGGCCGCTTCGCTGATCAGCCCCGCGCTCCAGGCGTCTTCGGGAAGCGTCTCCAGTGCGGCAAGGCGCTCCTCGATGCGCGCGCTTTCCTGCGCAATCTCGGGCGCAGGATCGACCGGCCGCGGGCGGATACGCCCGTATTGCGCGAGAAAGCCGTAATCGGGATCGAGCACGGCCTTGGTCCAGGCCCAATGCGGGCGCAGCTCTTCGGCCTTGGCTTCGAGCTTCTCGATCGCGAGACGGCGCACCAGCGCGGCATTACCCAGAAAGCCCTCTTCGTCGCCGCTGAACAGATCGCGCGTGATCGTGCCGCCGGCGGCCTCGTAGGCCGCGGCGCCGACGAATGCGCTGAGCGGGGAGTCGAGCGGGACGGCGCTCCGGGTCAGCAGGCGTCGCACGGTATGGGGTGAGATGGTGTGCTGGTCCTTGACCTGGCGCCAGATCGCGCGCTGGCTCTCGTGATCGGCGCCGAGCGTGAAGGCGGTCAGGACTTCAAGGCTGAGTGCGCCGGCGCGGAATTCATCGAGCAGCTCGGGTGCGATTTTGCCGAGTCGCAAGCGCTGCCGCACATGCCTCTCGGAGACACCAAAGCGGAGGGCGATCGCCTCGACCGTCTCCCCTGTCTCGATCAGCGCCGCCATGGCGAGAAACTCATCTACAGGTTGAAAGCCGGCTCGTGCGGTGTTCTCCATCAGCGAGATTTCGAGCGCCGCCTCCGGTTCCTCGATCAGGCACCGCACCTTCAGATCGGCCGGGATGGCGCCCTCGGTGGCGAGCTCCTGCAAGTGAAGCTGCCCCGGTTTCGTGGAGTGTTTGGGAGCTTCCATTATTACGGCGCCGCGTTGACCTCCTGCGTCGCCGCTTCATAGGCCATGGGGGATCGGTACCCCAGGGCGGAATGGAGCCGGACAGGGTTGTACCAACCTTCGATAAAGCTGAAGCAGGCCATCCTGGCCGCGGCCTGGGACGCGAAGCGGCGGCGGTTCAGCAGTTCGCATTCGAGCGTGGCGAAGAAGCTCTCGCACATGGCGTTGTCCCACGGGTCCGGCCTTGCCGGCCCGAGGACAGGCTCCGGCGTCGCCGACCGAACCCATCGACGGCCGGACGCCTGCCTCGCGGCACCGGGCGCCAAAGGCGATCGACGTATACTGGCCGCCCTGGTCGGAGTGATGGATGACGTTTTGGGGCCGACGCTGGCCAATGGCCATGTCGAGCGCGTCGAGCACCAGCGCGGTGCGCAGATGGTTCGCCATCGCCCAGCCGACGATCTTGCGGCTCCAGGCGTCCAGCACCACGGCGAGATACAAGAACCCGGCCAGGGTCGGCACAAACGTAATGTCCGCGACCCAGAGCCGGTTCGGCCACGATGCCGTGAAGTTGCGATCCACGAGGTCGGGCGCGGGCCGGGCAGATTTGTCGTGGCGGGTCGTTGTGATCCCGCCGCGGCGACGACTGGCGCCTGTCAGGCCGGCGCCGCGCAGCAAGCGTGGATGCGTTTACGTCCGTGCCGCTCGCCTCGGGCACGAAGTTCCGCATGAACGCGAGGCGCACCGTACGTCTCTCGGGACCCGAGGTGGATGGTGCGCACCTTTTTCATGAGCCCATCATCGGCAACCGCGCGGGCGGAGGGGACCCGGTGCCGCCACGCGTGATACCCGGACTGCGCACCCCGAGGGTCCGCGCCATGGTGGCGATCGGAAAATCGGCCTGATTTGCGCTCATGAATTGGAAGACCCGGACGGCACCACGCCGGCCTCGCGCGCAAACCAGGCCGCCGTTCGAGAGAGAATGTCGCGCTCCAGACGCAACTGTTTGACCTCGCGACGCAATCTCGACAGCTCTTCGCGCTCCGGCGCCGACATCGCTGCGTCATGTTCTTCCCGGCGACCCTCTTGGCGGTCCGCCACAGTGACCCAATGCCGGATCGCGTGGGAGCTCGGTTCGAATTCCCGGGCGAGGTCCTCGGGGGACCGCCCGGCGCGAACCAGATCGACCATCTGGCGGCGGAGTTCAGGGGAATAGGGGGCGCGTTCTGGGCATTGGCTGAACCTCCTTCGAGAGCCTGAAAGGCGCCACAAAAGCGGGTCAACTCCAGTTTCTGCGCCAGCAACCAGGCGGTCTTGCAGGTGATGCCGAGCGGCGCCGCGAACGGGAGCGCCGACATGCCGTTGGCGTGAGTGGCCATCAGGGGCGCGGCCCAGAACCATACCGTCAAAGGCAATTTCGAGCGGTGCATCACCGTGCCGGCTGTGATCGAGGCCTGCCGGCCGCAGGCGAGGCATTCGTGGGTGTCCGCCCGGCTCCTCAGCAACGCCGCGCCGCCCATCGCCGCAAGCGGGGCACACAAAGCCCTCCGACCAGCGCCGCTCAAACAGGAATGCCGCGCCGCTCGCCTCGTCTGGAAAACCAGCCTGAAATTCGGTCAGGGTTCGCACCCTCGCCATTGCAGGCCCTCGTCGCGCTCACCCCGAGTGGCGGATGCACGAGGCCACGATACCATATATCGGTCAACCTGGGACAACGGGATAAGCCGCGGCCGCCGCAAGGCGCCAAGCGTTGCCGTCAAAAAGATTGTGGTCGAGATCGATCCCTGTTCAGAGCGTGACCAGCTGCGCGTCGCCTAGTGGGTCATTTGGCATGGTACTCGGTATTCTTCACGGCTTGTCCAATAGCGCGGGAGAGATCGCCGGGTATGCGCTGCGGCACCGCCAAGGGGTGGTGCTCGTCGGACCTATGGCGCCGCTGCCGGCGCTTGCCGTTCCACACAAAGGGTGTGGGCTGCCGGTTCCAAGCCTGGGCGGTCTGCGCGAACCAAACGCCGATTTCGGCCGGGCTGCGGGGATGCTGACCGTCGAGCGCGCGGCGCTTCAGGATGTGCTGGATCGCCTCGGCCAGGTTCAGCCAGCTGCCGCCCACCGGCGTATAGAGCGGCATGATCCCGTGCCGACACAACCACAGCACCATCTCCGGGATCTTGTGGCCCGCGAGATTGTCCCAGACCAGCAACAACCGCAGCGGCGGCAGGTGCTCGGGCAAGGTGAAACGCACTGTCAGCCCCTCTTGCCAAGCGCCCCACAGGGCGCGGTTCGCCGCCGGGGTGAGCGGGCACCGCGGGGGCGGGCAGTGCCGCCACAATGTCGGCCAGCGTCGTCTGCAGCCAGGGGTGCAAGATGGCATTGGTGCTGCGCGCCACCGGCTGGAGGGGCACCTGGCCGGTGGCGGGATGAAACAGGGTGAGGATCTTGCTCGTGCCGGCGCGCACATATTCGTGCGGCTGGCGCGCCGGCTGACCCTGCGGCCGCCAACTGCGGCCAGGGTGCGGCACGGCTTGGAACGGCCCGGCCTCGTCCTCGCACCAGACCGCCAAGCCGAGCGCGGTGCCGAGCGTGTAGGCCCGCTCGATCAGGATTTTTCCCCCGCCGCATCGGGATCGCGGACCACCACCGCGCCGCCCTGCTTGCGCTTGCGCACGGCCGTCCCGGTTGCGCACCAGGTGCGGCTCTGCTGCCAACTCATCCCGGCGCCATGCAGGGTCTGCCAAATCGTACAGGGGCTCACCTGCGGCAGCCCGCCTTCCGCTTGGCGCAGGGCCCGTTGCAGCGTGCCCAATGACCATGTCGCCGTGCCGTCGCGCGCGCGATCGCGAGCGCGCCGGGCTTCCGCCAGGATGCACCGTTGTTCGACCGCACCATAGCGGATCGGCGGACCGCCGCCATGGCGCGGTCTGACCGCGCCCAGGCCCTCGCGATTGAAGCGCCTCACCCAGGCCGCGACAGTGTCATTGTCGCGGCGCCCCACCTGGCGCGCCGCTGCCAGGTAGCTCTGCCCCTCGGCCACCGCCAACAAGGCCGTCGCCCGAGCGACCTGCCCCGCTGGCGCGCTCTGCGAATAACTCAGCCGCACCAGTTCCGCCCGTTCCTCTGTGCTCAAGGCGCGCAACGGATCCTTCTGGCGTCGCGACATGACCCATCTCACGGCATATTACGGGGCGACAATATACCGAAATTCAGGCCAAATGACCCACTAGGTCGTGTGGACGGATTTGATCAAGAGGAGGCCGCAAACGAAGGCGACAAGGGCGCCATAGTTTTGGGCGGTCTTTTCACAGCGCAGAGCGAGGCGCTTGAAGCGCTTGAGCTTTCCCATGGTCTGCTCGATGCGGGCGCGGGCTTTGCAGAGGGCTTTGGGAAAGAAGACGGGCTTGTCGGCGGCGTTGGAGCGGTGTGGGATGACCGGGCAGATGCCGCGCTCGCGGGCGGCTTGGCGGTTGGCCTTGGCATCCTAAGCAGGGTTCCCCCGGTTGGTCCACACATGGCAGAATCCCGAAGAGGAAACCGCGGCATGTGGAGGAAGCGTGCCGAGCCAGTCGTGGATTTCGGCGAGCGCCGAGCAACGCGAGGAATTACGGGCTCTGGCCCGATCGTCCGATCGGGAGGAAGCAGATCGCGCGCGGGCCATCCTATTGTCGTTGGAGGGCTGGACCATGAGCCTTTAGCCCGCGGTGGGCCTTTAGCCACCGGGCTTGACCCGGTGGTTGACCCGCGGGGAGCGGATCGCCGCGGCGTTTTGCGTGCGCACCGACAGCGTGCGGCATTGGCGGGGGATTTTTGGCCGTACGGGGGTTGCAGGGTTGCGCGCCCGCACGGCGCCGGGTCCCGCCGCGGCCAAAACGCAAGCTGCCTTGTCAGTGATCGAACAGGTCTTGGCACCCGAAGTCGCGGAGCGGCCGAACTGGACCTTGCCGCGTCTGCAGGACGAGATCAAACGGCGTACCGGCGAACGCATCTCGAAATCGCGGCTCAGCGTGGTGCTGAAAAAAGGGGCTTCGCCTGGCGACGACCCCGGCACCCGCTGAAGGGGCGGCAGAGCCTGCCCCGGCGAAGGCCGGGGATGCCGATGCGGTTGACCGCTCCGGCTTGCGCCTGCGCCTGTTCAAACAGCAGGCTGAAGCCGGCGATATCATCTTGCTGTTTGGCGACGAGTCGGAGGCGCTCACCCATCCCTATCTCGCTCATCTCTGGGCCAAGCGAGGCGAGGATCTGCGGGTCCCGGCGTCGGGGCAGTCGCACAAACGGGCGATGCTCGGCGTCCTCGATTTCACCGCCCGCAGGCTGATCGTCAACACCAGCGCTACCAAGCGCAGCGGCGACTTCATTGCGTTGCTGGGCCGCCTCGATGCCGTCTATGGGTCATGCCCAGGCCGGCCACAGAAGCCGGTCATCCTCGTTCTTGACAACGGCCCGATCCATACCAGCAAAGCCTCGCGGGCGGCGCTCGCCGCGCGCCCTTGGCTGACCATCGAAGGGCTGCCAAAATATGCTCCGGAGCTGAACGACATCGCGCGATCCTGGCGCGATCTCAAGCGCCACTTTCTCGCGCACCAGACCTTCCCCGATCCCGATCATCTCGATCGCGCCATTCACAACGCGATTGTCGACATGAACCATGAACGCCAAACCCGAGTGTGTACCAACCTACGAATTGCTGCTTATACCAGATCCCGATGAACACGACCCTTACGACCTGAAACCGTCATGCCCGCCCTTGTGCCCGGCATCCACGCCTTTGCTGAGCTGCCGGCGGCGATATCAGACGCGTGGATGGCTGGGTCAAGCCCGGCCATGACGGCTCGAATCGGCTTAAAGGTTCTACTCATCGGGATCTGGTATTAGCCAAACGCGGCGTCAAGGTCGTCTTCCACAACACGCTCGCGTCGAGCGATTACGGTCTGCTTGATCAGAACACCTTCCTGCCGCGCCCGAACTACTGGGCGGCCTTGCTGTGGCGCAAGCTGATGGACCGGATTGTGCTGGATGCCGGACCCTCTCGGCCAGATCTACATCTCTATGCACAATGCCTGCGCGGCCGTCCGGGCGGGGTGGCGCTTCTGGCCATCAACACAAGTCGGGCCTGGACGGAAGCGATTGAGCTGCCGATGTCGGCCGACCGCTATACCTTGACGGCGCCGGAGCTGGAGGGTCATCGGGTCGAGCTGAACGGACATCAGCTCCTGTTGGGGAACGACGACAAACTCCCCGGCCTAGAGGGCCGGCGCGCTCCCTCCGGTCGCGTCGAATTGGCGCCGGCGAGCATCACCTTCCTGGCCATCGCGCAGGCGGGAAACAGAAGCTGCCGGTAACCCCGGGAGGAGCCGGCGCAGGCACGGCTCAAGTCCTTATATTGACAGAGATCCAGTCGGCAAACGCCTGCATGAAGTGTTCCAGGAACTTGCGTGTTCCGTCATTGGAGAGCTTGCCGTTTGTGTCGAACAGCTTGTCGGCTCCGCCGATATACGCCTCCGGTTGTTGCATGGCCGGTACGTTCAGAAACACGAGCGACTGTCGGAGGTGATGATTTGCCCCAAACCCGCCGATTGCGCCGGGCGAGGCGCTGAGCACGGCGCCGGGCTTGCCGTTCCACGAGCTTTGGCCATAGGGCCGAGAGCCTACGTCCAACGCATTCTTCAAGGGAGCAGGAACCGAGCGGTTGTACTCGGGCGTGACAAACAGAACGGCATCGGCCGCCCTCACCCGCTCGCGGAACACCGTCCACGCCGCTGGCGGATTTTCATCTCCGTCCTGGTTGTAGAGCGGCAACTGGCCAATCTCGACAATGCTCAGCTTCAGCGAGGAAGGAGCGAGTTCCACGAGAGCGTTCGCCATCTTGCGGTTGATCGAATCCTTCCGCAGGCTGCCGACAAAGACGGCGACATCGCGTACCGTACCCATATGGCGTCTCCTTGAATAGAGAAACTCACGTATGCATCATCCGCCTGCAAATCCTCCGGAGCGCGGCTAAAGGCGAACGGGCGGTCGAGATAGTCGCCGGCCGGCAGAAGTCGTATAATTCTTGATCGTCTTTAACATTTGCGGAGGTCTGGAGCCGGCAAGCCCACCAGGGCGAGGCGCGCTTCGTTCCAGGCCACGCGCGTGGTGGCCGCCACGGCTGCGGAGGTATGACCGAGGATGCGCACGACGGCGCCGCAGCCATTGGGCAATTCGCTGACCCCGACGAGCACTTCCGGCTGAGGTGCCAGGCAGTGGTGCAGTCGATCGACCAAGACGCCCACGGGTGACTGCCGGGTGACGACATAGAGCGTCGCCAGCACGTCATAGGGACCGAGCAGCCCGGGCGATCGCGGGGATGTCGAGCGCGGGTCCAGCTTGAGCCGGTCGGCGAAAAGCAACGTCCCCTCGGGTGCGCGGGCCTCGATGTCGGTGTAGTAGAGCGCATAGACATGCGCCTCGCCACGCGCCACTCGTCCCGGCAGCAAGGTCTCGCCGAAGATCACGCTTGCGTCAGGATCGGCTGTGATCAGTACGCGCTGGTAAAAACGCGAGTCGCGGAAGGGGATGACGGGATCAGGCAGGTATTCGACAAAAGCACCGGCCCCTGCCGTCAGGTTGACGATCTGGCTCGCGAAATTGTCCTCCATCCGGTAGATCTTCGTGGCCGCCTGGGTGGTAAAATGCGCCGCCGTGTTTGGCGCGCAGTCCAGATCCAATCGATAGCGATCGCCCTGCACGATGCCTTCGCCGGCCTGCAATATGTAGATAAAGGCCATGCCGGGCCACCCCGCGTCGATGTACAGAGGGTGGAAGATATAGAGCGGTAATTGCTGGAACTGGCGGGCGACCCGCGTCACGCCGCCCACCGCGGCGAGCCCGAGATCGAGCAGCCCCACCTTGCCGGCACAGCCCACGCTCAGAGGGCCGAGCGGCGTGTCATAGGCGCGGACCTCGGCGGGCAAATCGGCCGGGGTGTACCAACCCGGATCGCTGCGCGCCGGCAGCGGAGCCGCGCTCACCCGTGCCGTGCCGCGACACCCTCGATGCGATCCGCCACTTCGTGCAGGCCCTCGCCGGTGAGGCAGTTGGTGAACAGAAACGGCCGATCCTCGCGCACCTGCCGGGCATCGCGCTCCATCACGTCCAGACTGGCGCGTACATAGGGAGCCAGATCGATCTTGTTGATGATCAGGAGATCCGAATGGGTGATGCCCGGGCCGCGCTTGCGCGGGATCTTGTCGCCCTCGGCGACGTCGATCATGAAGATGAAATAATCGGCAAGCGCCGGGCTGAAGGTGAGCGTCAGATTGTCCCCGCCGCTTTCCAGCAAAACGAGGTCGGCATCCGGGAAGCGCCGGGTCATCTCCTCCGTCGCAGCAAGGTTCATCGTCGGGTCGTCCCGCACCGCCGTATGTGGGCAAGATCCGGTTTCCACGCCCATGACCCGCTGCGGATCGAGAATTCCGGCAAGCGTGCGGCGCACATGCGCGGCATCCTCCTGGGTGAAGATGTCATTCGTGATCACGAGCGGGCGGCGACCGCGCTCCAGGAGGATCGGGACCAGCGCCTCGATCAGTGCCGTCTTGCCCGAGCCTACAGGGCCACCCACGCCGATGCGGGGCACGATCCCGCCTTCCCGGGGTCCGGGCTCTCCCTGCGCCGGGTGATGCGGGTGCTCATGAGGGTGCGGGTGATCGTGGGGCATTGTGGCTCTCCTCGGCGGCATCAGCTCATGAACAGCCGCAGTTCCGCCCGCTCGTGGCGCATCGCCATGATATCGATCAACGGCGTGCTGCTGGCGATGTCGCGGACGCGGCTTCCGCAGTGGGTATGGGCGAGTTCCGCGATGACGGGCTTCAGTGCGTGCAAGACCGTCTGGGCAAAGCGGTGATCGATGATGGCGAGGCGAACCGCCGAACCGATCGCGCTGGCGGCGAAGGCATAGAGCTCTCCTGCAAGGGCCCGTTCGCGCCGGATATGCAGCACCGCCATCGTCAAGCCCAGCACAACGGCATGATTGGCTGGTGCGGCGCCGCGCGAGACCTGCTCGGCATAGGCGTGCAGCAGCGCGCCGCCAAAGACCTGGCCCGCCGTCCTCAGCAATTGGCGGCCAATGCGCTGCGAGATTTCGCGCGCCTCGCGCGACAGTTTGACGGAAGTGAGCCGCACATCGGCCTCGGCTGCGATTTCGAGCGCACCTGTCTCCCCCGCTCGATGGGCGCAGGCGAGAGCCGCGCCGTCCGCCGGTCCCACGCCGTGACGCAGATAATCGGTCAACAGGCCTTCCAGGCGGGCAGGCTTCAGCAAACCCGCCTGAGCGAAGGCCTCGAGCCCGTAAGAGAGCGCGTAGAGCCCGCTCGGAAAGAAGGAATCGGCCAGTTGCAGACTGCTGAGGAATGGGCCCAGCCCGCCGTCGTCAGCGTCATGCGCCGATGCGGTAGAGGCTGCTCCCACGGGCCCGCCTCCGCTGCGCTCACACGATGAAATAGAGCTGCGCCATCGACACCCGGTCCGCGGGAGGGACGCTGGCCAGCTTGCCATCGACATAGACCCGATAGGTCTCCGGATCGATTTCGATGTGCGGCAATGCGTCATTGCGCACCATGTTTTTCTTTTGCAATGTACGGGTATTGAAGACCGGGACGATGCGGCGTTCCAGGCCCAGCTTCTCCGGCACACCGCATTGGATGGCGGCCCGAGACATGAAGGTGAGACAGGTGCGCTTGGCGGCGCGTCCGTCGGCTCCGAACATGGGCCGGTAAAGCACCGGTTCCGGTGTCGAGATCGAAGCGTTCGGATCGCCCATGATCGACCAGTTGATCAGACCGCCCTTGACCACCAGCTTCGGCTTCACCCCGAACATGTTGGTCGGCCACAGCACGATGTCGGCGATCTTGCCGCGCTCGAGCGAGCCGAGCTGGTCGGCGAAGCCGTGGGTGATGGCCGGGTTGATCGTCAGTTTCGCGAGATAGCGCAGCACCCGGAAATTGTCGTTATCGGCGGCATCCTCCTTCAGCTTTCCGGTCTGGCGCTTCATCTTATCGGCGGTCTGGAAGCAGCGGATGAAGGTTTCGCCGATCCGGCCCATTGCCTGGGAATCGGAGGAGAACATGCTGAGCGCACCGAGATCCTGGAGGACATCCTCGGCCGCGATCGTCTCAGCCCGGATGCGGCTCTGGGCGAAGGCGACATCCTCCGGGTTTCGCGGATTGAGGTGATGGCACACGATCGTCATGTAGTACAGGTTGTCGACCGTGTCGGTGGTGAAGGGTCGCGTGGGGTTCGTGGAGGCCGGCAGGATGTTGGAGAAGCCGGCGATCGCCATGATGTCCGGCGCGTGACCGCCGCCTGCGCCCTCGGTGTGAAAGGTGTGGATGGTGCGCCCGTCAATGGCGCTGATGGTGTCAGCCAGATAGCCAAACTCGTTGAGCGTGTCGGTGTGGATCGCCACCTGCACGTCGTATTCGTCGGCGACGCGCAGCGCGCAGTCGATGACTGCGCCAGTCGCGCCGTAATCCTCGTGGATTTTCATGGCGCAGGCACCCGCCTCGATCTGCTCGCGCAAGGTGCCGGGACGGCTGCTGTTGCCTTTGGCCATCAGCCCGATGTTGACCGGCATCACCTCGCACGCTTCGAGCATGCGAGCCAGGTTCCATGGTCCCGGCGTAGCGGTCACCCCTTTCGAGCCGTCGGTCGGACCCGTGCCGCCGCCGACGAGCGTCGTCACCCCGTTGCTGAGGGCGTGGTAGGCCTGCTCCGCGGTCAGGAAATGAACATGGGTATCGATGGCGCCGGGGGTGGCGACAAGACC
>JBOHMF010000074.1:0-13064 GCA_050730055.1 Allostellaceae bacterium | reverse complement strand
CGGCCCCGAGCGGCGCCGGCGGGCGGTCGCGGCGATCGACCTCATCGGTCTCGACGGATTTGAGAACGCCTATCCAAAGGAGCTCTCGGGCGGCATGCGCCAGCGCGTCGGCTTTGCCCGCGCCCTTGTCGTCAACCCGGACATTCTCCTGCTCGACGAGCCGTTCTCGGCGCTTGATGTCCTGACCGCCGAGACCCTGCGCGGCGACCTGCTCGATTTATGGGAAGAAAACCGCATCCCGACCAAGGGGATCGTTCTGGTTTCCCACAACATCGAGGAAGCCGCTTTGATGGCCGACCGCATCCTGGTCTTTGGCAGCGATCCCGGCCATATCCGCGCCGAGGTCGCGGTGCCGCTGGCGCGGCCGCGGGGCGGCGACAACCCTGATTTCCGCCGTCTCGTCGATCAGGTCTACACGCTGCTGACGACCGAACCCGGGCGCGACGGGCGGCGCGGTCCGCGGCCCGAGCCGATCGGGATCGGCTACCGCCTGCCGGACGCCTCGGTCCAGCAGTTCTCGGGTCTGATCGACACGCTGGTCGAACCGCTCTATGGCGGCCGGGCCGATCTGCCGCAACTCGCCGACGATGAAAAGCTCGCGATGGATGAGCTGTTCCCGCTGCTCGAAGCGCTGCAACTCCTGGGCTTTGCCCAGGTCAGCGGCGGTGACATCGAATTGACCCCGCGCGGGCGCGCCTATGCCGCGGCCGACATGCTGGCGCGCAAGCAGCGCTTTGCCGAGGCGCTGCTGCATCAGGTGCCGCTCGCCGCCCACATCCGCCGCGTGCTCGACGAGCGCCCGGGCCATCGCGCCCCCGCTGCCCGCTTTCAGCGCGAGCTTGAGGATCATCTGTCGGAAGGGGAAGCGGAGCGCGTGCTCGACACCGTCATCAACTGGGGCCGGCACGCCGAACTCTTCGCCTATGACTATGACAGCGAGGTCCTGAGCCTGGAGAACTTTTGACTTGGCGGAATGCGCCGCTGCCGCGGCTTTTCCGCCCTACGGATCGGTGTAGGGCGGAAGAGCGAAGCGCATTCCACCGGTCTCACATCACCGGCAGGGCGCTCATTTCGAGCCAGGCGAGGCGCGGGCTGACCACCGCGGTATAAAAAGTGTCGATCTCGCAATTCCGGCACGCCGCCGCCCACCAGTTTGACGCGCTGACCTTGACATAGACCGTCTGCCCGGTGACCAGCGCCACGGTGGCGAACTGGTTGATGTCGCGCCCTTCGCTCTCGACGGTGATCCGGTAGGTCCCGGGCGGCACGTCGAGAGAGAAGGCGCTGCCCAGTTCGGAGATGCCGACGACCCGGCCATTGACCAGAACATAGGGCGTGGCTTGCGTGACATAAGGGTTGTAGGTCCGATAGATCCAGATCCGGGCAGTGCCGGGCGGCGGACCGGCGGTCTCGGCAAGGCCGGCGCGCGGCATCAGTGTCGCGGCCAACAGCGCGACGAGAAGAACAAGGGCGCCGGTGCGGCAGAACCGGCGCAAGGGATCGGCGATTCGCATGCGATGTCTCCGTTTCCGCAGGGAATGGACGGCAGCGAAAGAGCGTCACTTCCACCGATCGATGTCCGGCCAACCCGTGGGCGCGCTATGGTAGATGCAATCCTCGGCCGTATATGGCCTTGCTGCCGCCCGGCGTCGAGGGCGCGCGGGGCGGCTGGCATCCCTGCGCGGAACGCGGTAAAACCCGGCCGGCTGCGAACCCGCTCCGCGAGCTCCGATGCCCGATCCTGTCCCGCAGCCACCCCGCTTCGTCTTGCACCGGCTCGTCCCGCTCGCCGTGATCGCGGTCGCGGCGGCGGTGTTTCTCACCCTCGGCGGGGAGCGCACCGTCAGCTTTGCCGCGCTGGCCGCGCATCACGCGTGGCTGATGAAACTGGTCGCGCGCTGGGGCATCCTTGCCCTTGCGGTCTATGCCGCGATTTATGCCGGGCTGACAGCGCTGTCGGTTCCCGGCGCGGCCGTGCTGACGATCGCCGGCGGCTTTCTGTTTGGCACCTGGATCGGCGGGTTTGGCGCGGTCGTCGGGGCCACGCTCGGCGCCAGCGCGATCTTTCTCGCCGCGCGCGCCGGTCTCGCCGATCTTGCCGCGCGCGCGGGGCCGCGCGCGGCGCGCATCGCGGCCGGCTTTCGCGCCGACGCCTTCAATTATCTCCTGGTGCTGCGCCTCGTCCCGCTCTTCCCGTTCTGGCTCGTCAACCTGGCGGCCGGGATCGCCGGGATGCGGCTTCTGCCTTATATCGCCGCGACCTTTCTCGGCATCATTCCCGGTGCCCTTGTCTACGCCGCTCTCGGCAGCGGGCTGGGGCATCTTCTCGCCGCCGGACAGGCGCCCGATCTCGCCCTGGTCTTTCACCCGCGCGTGCTCGCCCCCTTGCTCGGTCTGGCGGTGCTGGCGCTGATCCCGGTCGGCTACCGGCGCTGGCAGGCGAGGCGCGCCTGATGAACCGGTTTCTGACACCGGATCTCTGCGTCATTGGCGCTGGCGCCGGCGGTCTGGCGGTTGCCGCCGGTGCGGTGCAGATGGGGGCGAGCGTCGTCCTCATCGAGCGCGGGCGGATGGGTGGCGACTGTCTCAATTTCGGCTGCGTGCCGTCAAAATCGCTGTTGTGGGCGGCGCGGATCGCCG
Source organism: Allostellaceae bacterium (assembly GCA_050730055.1). Classification (GTDB taxonomy): domain Bacteria; phylum Pseudomonadota; class Alphaproteobacteria; order ATCC43930; family CGMCC-115725; genus AP-15. Next base: position 10,424 of record JBOHMF010000074.1, on the reverse strand, counting down.
ATCTGGGACGGCGCGGGCGGGGTCTCGGGATCGCCTATGCGCCGCCGCGGCTCGATTTCCCAGCCGTCGCCGACGGCGTCGCGCAGGTGATCGCGGAGCTTGCGCCAAACGATTCGGAGGAGCGCTTTGCCGCGCTCGGCGTCACCGTCGTCCGGGCCGAGGCGCGCTTCAGCGATCCGCGCACGGCGCGCGCCGGTGCGGTCGCGATCCGGCCGCGCCGCTTTGTCATCGCCACCGGGTCGGAGCCGGTGATCCCCGCGATCCCGGGTCTCGCCGGTGTCTCCTATCTGACCAATGAGACGATCTTTGCGAACCGCGTCCGGCCGCGCCATCTGATCGTTCTGGGCGGCGGAGCGGTCGGGGTCGAGCTGGCGCAGGCCCATCGCCGGCTCGGAGCGGCGGTCACGATCCTCGACCTCGGGCCGATCCTGCCGCGCGAGGACCCGGAACTCGCGGCGCTGCTGAGCGAGCGCCTCGCCGCCGAGGGCATCCTGTTGCGCCCGCATGTCACGATTGCGGCGGTCGCCGCCGAAGACGAAGGGGTCGCCGTATACGTTGCCGATGGCGAGCGCATCGCCGGCTCGCATCTCCTGGTCGCGACGGGCCGCCGTCCGGCGCTTGCCGCGCTCGATCTGACGGCCGCCGGGATCGCCGCAAGCGTGCAGGGGATCGCGGTCGATCGCCGTCTGCGCACGACCAACCGCCGCGCCTTTGCCATCGGCGATGCCGCGGGCGGGCCGCAATTCACCCACGTCGCCTTGCAGCATGCCGGCGTCGTGATCAAGAACGCGCTGTTTCGCATTCCCGCGCGGGTCGATCAGCGGACGGTGCCGCGGGTCGTCTATACCGATCCCGAACTGGCCCAGGTCGGCTTTGATGAGCAGTCGGCGCGCGCCGCCGACGGGTCGGTGCGCGTGCTGCGCTGGCCGTTTGCCGACAACGACCGCGCCCATGCCGAACGCGACACGACAGGTCTTGTCAAGATCGTGGCGACCCGGCGCGGGCGCATCCTCGGCGCGGCGATCCTCGGCGCCGGGGCGGGTGACCTGATCCTGCCCTGGGTCCTGGCGATCGCGCGGCGCCTGCCGGTCCGCGCCCTCGCCGATCTCGTCGTTCCCTACCCGACGCGGGGCGAGGCGAGCAAGCGCGCGGCCGGGAGCTTTTATACGCCGGCCCTGTTCTCGGCACGCACGCGCCGCCTGGTGCGCTTTCTGGCACGGTTTGGATGAGTCAGTCGAGCGCCAGGGTCAGCGTTTTCAGATAGGCACTTTCGGGCAGAGCGGGGTGGATCGGGTGGTCGGGACCGGCGCCGGCGCTGCGCAGGATGCGCCCGCCGCGCCCGGCGTCGGCGAGACCGCGGCGCACCGCCTCGGCAAAATCGCCGGCCGCGATCGCGTGCGAACAGGAGGCGAGAAACAGAAAACCGCCGGGCGCGACCAGCGCGGCGGCGAGCCGGGCCAGCTTGCGATAGCCGCGCAGCGCCGCCGGCGTTTCGCGCCGCGATTTGGCAAAGGCCGGCGGATCGGCGATCACCAGATCAAAACGCTCGCCGGCAGCGGCGAGGCGGGCAGCCTCGGCAAAGGCTTCGCTGCGGCGGAATGTGCATGAGCCGCCGACGCCATTGCGCGAGGCCGCCTCGGCGGCCAGCGCCAGCGCCGGCTCGGAGCGATCGACGCCAATGACCTCGACGGCCCTGGCATGGGCCGCCGCGACCGCAAAGCCGCCGCTGTAACAGTAGAGATCGAGCACCCGCGCGCCCGGCGCCAACCCGGCGACAAAGCGGCGGTTGTCGCGCTGGTCAAAAAACCAGCCGGTCTTCTGTCCGCCGATCGGATCGACGGGAAAGACGAGGCCGTGCTCTTCGACCAGGACCGGGCTGTCAAGCGCTCCGCGCGCCACCCGCACCGCGGCGGCGAGACCCTCCTGGGCGCGCGCCGGGCTGTCGTTGCGCAGGATGATGGCCTGCGGCGCCAAGAGCGCGTCGAGCGCATCGAGGACGAGCGGCTCAAGCCGATCCATCCCGGCCGCGTTCGCCTGGACGACCAGGACCGCGCCAAAGCGATCGACGACAAGACCCGGCAGCCCGTCGGCCTCGGCGTGGACGAGGCGGTAACAAGGCTCGGCAAACAACCGTTCGCGCAGCCGCAGCGCCCGCTGCAAGCGCCGCGCAAAAAACCGTGCGCCAATCACCCGCGCCGCGTCACGATCGAGAAAGCGTGCCGCGACGAGGCTGTGCGGGTTGAACATGGCGACGCCGAGCGGCCGCTCGTCGGCGCGCAGCAGGGTGACGAGCGCGCCCGGCGGCACGGCTTTTGCCGCCGCGTCCATGCGCACTTCGTTCGCATAGATCCAGGGATGGCCGCCCGCGGCGCGGCGTTCGTGGCCGGGCAGCAGGCGCACCGTGGGGCGCGTCGCCGGGTCGTCGGGCGGCGGCGCGGCGGTTTCGATCAGGGTCTCGTTCATCTCCGGCATAGATAAGCGCGCCGGCCGCCCTTGCCAGCCGGTCCGGCAGTGCGCACGCAACCGGCCGGCGGGTGCGCCGCTTTCGCAGCGCTTCGGATCGGGGCGGCGATCGGCTATGTAGGAGGCGGCACAAACGGGAGGAGCGTCGATGGCGGAGAAAAACCGGCAGGTCTTGCTGAAGCGGCGGCCCACGGGAGCGCCGAGCCTGGACGATTTCACGATCGCCGATGCCGCGATGCCGGAACCAGGGCCGGGCGAGGTGCTGCTGCGCGGCCTCTATCTCTCGCTCGACCCCTATATGCGCGGCCGGCTCAGCGCCGCCCGCTCCTATGCCAAGCCGGTCGAGATCGGCGCCGTCATCGAAGGCCGCGTCGTCGGCGCGGTGGTACGTTCCGAGCATCCCGATTTCCGTCCTGGCGACTTCGCCATGGGCGGCTATGGCTGGCAGCTTTACAGCGCGGTGCCGGGGTCCGGCCTCTTGAAGCTCGATCCAAATGAGGCGCCGATCTCGACCGCGCTTGGCGTGCTTGGCATGCCGGGACTGACCGCCTATGTCGGCCTCCACGACATCGGCCGGCCCAAAGCCGGCGAGACGGTCGTTGTCTCGGCCGCCTCGGGGGCGGTCGGCGCGGTCGCCGGCCAGCTCGCCAAGGAAGCCGGCGCCCGCGCCGTCGGCATCGCCGGCGGTGCCGAGAAGTGCCGCTATGTCGCCGGCGAACTCGGCTTTGATGCCTGTCTCGACCATCGCCGAGACGATCTCGCCAAGGCGCTGGACGCGGCTTGCCCGAACGGTATCGACGTCTACTGGGAGAATGTCGGCGGCGCGGTGCAGCAGGCCGTGTTTCCGCGGCTCAACGATTTTGGCCGCATGGTGATGTGCGGCATGGTCTCGGAATACAACGACACCGCGCCGCGGCCCGGCCCCAATCTGATGGAAGCGGTGCGCAAGCGCCTGCACATCCAGGGATTTATCGTCAGCGATCGATGGCAGCTTTATGCCGAGTATCGCGCGATGGCGGCGCCCCTCGTGCGCTCCGGCCGGCTCAAATACCGCGAGGACATCGTCGAAGGACTGGACAACGCCCCGGCGGCCTTTATCGGCCTGTTGCAGGGAAGGAACTTCGGCAAGCTGCTGGTCCGCCTGTCCGACGATCCAAGCCGGAAAATCGGGGGGTGATATGGATTTCGAGCCTTCCGAAAAGGTGAAGCGCCTCTCGGCGCAATTGCAGGACTTCATGGATCGCGAGGTCTACCCGGCCGAAGCGGTCTTTGAGCGCCAACTCGCCCAGGCGGCCGACCGCTGGTTGGTGCCGCCGGTATTGGAGGAGTTGAAAAAGAAGGCGCGCGCGGCCGGGCTGTGGAACCTGTTTCTGCCGGAATCGGAGCTTGGCGCCGGTCTCACCAATCTCGAATATGCGCCGTTGTGCGAGATCATGGGGCGCTCGGCGATCGCGCCCGAGGCGTTCAACTGCTCGGCTCCCGATACCGGCAATATGGAGGTCTTGGCCCGCTACGGCACGCGCGAGCAGCAGGAACGCTGGCTGAAGCCGCTCCTCGCCGGTGAGATCCGTTCCTCCTTTGCGATGACCGAGCCGGCCGTCGCCTCCTCCGACGCGACCAACATCGAGGCGTCGATCCGCCGTGACGGCAACCGCTTCTATGTCATCAACGGGCGCAAATGGTGGACCAGCGGGGCCATGGACCCGCGCTGCAAGATCCTGATCGTGATGGGCAAAACCGATCCCGCGGCGCCGCGCCACCGGCAGCAGTCGATGATCCTGGTGCCGCGCGACACGCCCGGGGTCGAGGTGCTGCGCCCGTTGACCGTCTTTGGCTATGACGACGCCCCGCACGGGCACGCCGAGGTGCTCTTCCGCGATGTGCGGGTGCCGTCCGAGAACCTGTTATTGGGTGAGGGGCGCGGTTTTGAGATCGCGCAGGGGCGGCTCGGCCCGGGCCGCATCCATCATTGCATGCGCATGATTGGTCTGGCTGAACGCTCGCTCGCGGCGATGGTGGCACGGGTCAAGAGCCGGGTCGCGTTTGGCGGGCCGCTCGCCGACCAGGGCGTGATCCGCGAGTGGATCGCCGACTCGCGCATGGAGATCGAACAGGCGCGGCTCCTGACCCTGAAAGCCGCCGACATGATGGATAAGGTCGGCAACAAGGCGGCACAGGCCGAGATCGCGATGATCAAGGTGGTCGCGCCAAAGATGGTGCTGAACATCATCGACCGCGCGATCCAGGCCCATGGCGGCGGCGGGGTATCCCAGGATTTCGGCCTCGCCTACGCCTGGGCACGCTCGCGCGTCATGCGCATCGTCGATGGCCCCGACGAAGTGCACAAGCGTGCCATCGCCCGGCTCGAACTGCGCAAGTGAACCGCTTTGGAAAAAGCCGCAACGGCAGGACTTACGGGGGATGCAGAAAACGATGGCGGGGCGCGAAGCCCCGCCATCCCGAAAATTCGCCTGTGACCCGGCGCAGTGCCGGGCCGCCTCACCCGCTCAGAAGATGGCGAGACCGCCCATATGCGGACCCCATTTCTTGCGCACCTGCTCTTCGACCGTCAGGCCGGTTTGCGTCAGCGGGGAATGGGCTGTTCTCGTGCTCCCGCTCGCGCGTTCGCACAAGCGGGCAACGTGATCGATCGTCGCTTTTTCCTGGAGATGGCGCCGTCTCGCGAAAATCCGAATCAAGCGATCCTTTTTCATCGGCGAAGCCTCCTGCACCCGGACCTGGCCCGAGCGACTGGCTTTGCCCGGATGTTAGCGAATACCACGGCCGGGCCTTGCGACAAAAATAGGGCATTCCCGGGCAAATGCAAACAGGATGAAATAAAGGGACATAATCTCTCGAATCTCGTAAAACCCCTCGTCGTGGCGAGCGCAACACCGTATCATTTTATTAGAATACCGTGGAATTCTGGGAGATCACCGATGACCCGTGAGGAACTCGACTCGATACTGGCGCGGCTCGGGCTGAGCGTGCCGGAGCGCGAGCGGGACGAGATCGCCGCCGCCGCGCATCTTGTCGCCGAGATGACCGCGCGGCTGCGCCCGCCCGGCGGGCGCGATGTCGCCGCCGAACCGGCGCATGTCGTCCGCTTTCCAGAGGGCGCTTTCCGGAGGGCTGAGCCATGATCGCGGAGTTTCCGACCGTCGCCGCGGCGGCGCGGCTCATCGAACAGCGCGAAGTGTCCCCGGTCGAACTGGTTGACAGCCGGCTCGACCGCATCGCCCGGCTCGACGGCCGCCTTTTCAGCTTTATCCGCGTGACCGCCGAAGAGGCCCGTGCCGCGGCGCGCACCGCCGCGGCCGAGATCGCCGCCGGGCGCTATCGCGGGCCGCTGCACGGCATCCCGATCGGCCTCAAGGATATCTATGAAACCAAGGATATACCGACCACCGGGCATTCCAAGGTCATGCAGGATCATGTGCCTGAGGCCGATGCGGTCTCGGTGGCACGGCTCAAGGCGGCCGGGGCGATCGTGCTCGGCAAGCTCGCGACCCACGAATTCGCCTTTGGCGGTCCGAGCTTTGATCTGCCCTGGCCGCCGGCGCGCAACCCGTGGGACACGAGCCGCTTTACCGGCGGCTCGTCGAGCGGCACCGGCGCCGCGGTGGCGGCGGGACTGGTGCTCGGCGGCACCGGCAGCGACACCGGCGGCTCGATCCGCGGACCCGCGGCGTATTGCGGCCTCTCCGGGTTGAAGCCGACCTATGGCCTGATCAGCCGCCGCGGCATCCTGCCGTTGTCCTTTGCCCTTGATCACGCCGGCCCGATGGCGTGGACGGCCGAGGATTGCGCGATCCTGTTGCAGGCGATGGCCGGTCACGACCCGGCCGATCCGGGCAGCGCCAACCGCCCGATCCCCGATTACCGGGCGGCGCTTGCGGGCGGGGTCAAGGGCTTGCGCATCGGTCTTGTCCGCCATTTCTACGAGCGCGACAATGAGGCCAACGCCGCGACGCGGCAGGCGATCGCGGCGGCGGCGGAAACCCTCGGAGGTCTCGGCTGCACCGTGCGCGAGGTGACGCTTTCGCCGCTGGCCGATTGGGCGGCTTGCGGCGTCACCATCATGCTTTCCGAGTCCTACGCGATCCACGAAGCCAATCTGCGCCGGCGCTTTACCGATTTTGGCGAGATGTTCCGCGATCGCATGGCGCTCGCCGGCCTCCTCACCGCCGCCGATTATGTGCAGGCGGTGCGGCGCCGGCGCGAGCTGATCGACGAGCTCGACCGGGCGATGGCCGATCTCGATCTGGTGATGACCGCGGCCGCGCCGAGCGAAGCGCCGCCGATCGACGGTGTCGCAAAGTTCTCGACCTTTGAGCGGCCGTCCCTGACGATGCCGTTCAACGTCACCGGCAGCCCGGCGATGGCGGTGTGCTGCGGCTATACGGCGGAGGGTCTGCCGCTGTCGTTCCAGATCGTCGGCAAACGCTTTGAGGATGCGACCGTGCTGCGCCTCGCTCATGCCTACGAGCAGGCGACGCCGTGGCGCTCCCGCCGCCCGCAGCTTTGAAGGGTCGCCGATGGAATACACGATCGCGCCGCTCTCTGCGCATACCGGCGCCGAGGTCAAGGGTCTCGATCTGCGCCGGCCGGTCGATGCGGCGACGCGAGAACGGCTCAATACCGTCTTTGTCGCGCGTTCGGTGCTGGTGTTCCGCGACCAGCACCTCGCGCCGGCAGAGATGCTGGCGGCGGCGCGGCTCTTTGGCGAGGCGTTTGCGCAGCACAACCCGCGCTTTGCGCTGCCCGAATGCCCGCTCGTCCATACCATCTCAAACCAGGACAGCTATCCCGACGGCCGCCGCTACATCCCGGGCGAAGGCTATCATACCGACCACTCGAACGCGGAACGGCCGCCCAAGGCGACGGTGCTCCATGCCGTGCGCCTGCCGTCCTGCGGCGGCGACACGCAATACGCCAACATGGCCCTCGCCTATGACGAACTGCCCGAGGCGATGAAGCGGCGGATCGCCCCGCTCAGCGCGATCCACGTCTATCAGAGCCGGCACAGCGCGCGCAAACTGATGGATCTGTCGCCCGAGGCGAAAAAGGAAGTGCCCGCCGCGGTCGTTCATCCGCTCGTGCGCATCCACCCCGAAAGCGGCCGCAAGGCGATCTATCTCAATCCGATCCGCACCGAGGGCATCCTCGGGATGCCTGAAGAGGAGGCACTCGTGCTCCTCGCCGAACTGCTCACCCATGCGAGCGCGCCGCGCTACGAGTACCGCCATCGCTGGCAGGAAGGCGATCTCGTGATGTGGGACAACCGCTCTTTGCTGCACAAGGCCAACGGCGACTATGACATGAGCGAGATGCGCTATCTCTATCGCCTGATGCTGCAAGGCGACCGGCCGGTGTAAGGCAGGATGGGTTTCGCTCCGAGGCTGGGCAAGAATTCGATTTCTGCTGGATCAGCACCCTACGTCCTTCGAGGCCTCGCTTCGCGAGGCACCTCAGGATGAGGAGTTTTCTTGATGCCATCAAGAACACCCTCATGCTGAGGAGCGCCCGCCAGGGCGCGTCTCGAAGCGCGCACAACGCCAATGCAGCCTCTTCCCGAGCACTCTTGCCGATTCTTGCTCAGCCTCTCCGCTCAACCCACCCTACGAAACACCTTAAATCCGGGTGATCACCGCGTCGTGAAAGCGGCGCATCTCGGCGAGTGAGGCCGCGGGGTCGGCGCGCTCAAAATCGATGTCGATGGCACCGACCCCGAGTCCGCGCAAGACCCGGAAATCCTCGATGAGATCGGCAGTACTGCCGGAAAACAGCCGGCGCTCGCCGTTTGACGCCTTCTCCGGCACCGCCGCGCCATAGCGCTTGACGCGATACGCGAGACCGACCGCGGCCGGATCGCGCCCGGCCGCGGCGGTGAGTTTGCGCAACCGCGCGACGCCGGCTTGAAAGCGCGGCAGGGTGTCGAGAAGGTGCCGGTTGTTGCTGCCGATCGGATACCAGGCGTCGCCAAGACTGGCGGCGCGGCGCAGAGCCGGGCCGCTTTCGCCGCCGACCCAGATCGGCGGGTGCGGCTTTTGCACCGGCTTTGGCGCAAATACGAGACCGTCAAACCGGACCCAGCGTCCCGCGATGTGCGGCCGGTCCTCGCTCCACAAGGTTTGAAACGCGCGGATGTATTCGTCGGTGACGGCGCCGCGCTCGGCAAACGGCGTCGTCACCACCGCGTTGAACTCCGGTTCGAGCCAGCCGGCGCCGATGCCGACGGTGAGCCGCCCGCCCGACAGGACATCGATCGTCGCCAGCATCTTGGCGGCGAGGACCGCCGGCCGGTGCGGCACCACCAGGACCGCCAGCACGAGGCGGATCTTTGTCGTCGCGGCGGCAACAAAGGCCGCCGTGGTCAACTGCTCGCAGCGGTCGCCCGGATTCCGCTCGTAGAATTCGCCGCTTTCCGAGTAGGGATAGCCGGGAACCTGCGTATCGGGCAGGACGATGTGATCGGTCAGGGTCAGATAGTCGTAGCCGATCGCTTCGCCTTCGCGGGCGATCCGCAACAGCGTTTCGGGCGCGGCCATCGGCCCGCTGACCGGCAGGTTGAACCCGATCTGCATGTCCTGCTTCCGATTGCGGTTGCGCGGCTCAGACGATGCCGTCGCGGCGCAGTTCGGCGACCGCGGCGGCGTCGAGACCGAGCCAGTCGGCCAATACCTCCTCGGTATGTTCGCCGAGGAGCGGCGCCGGCTTGACGGCGGTCGGGATGCCGTCAAAGCGCACCGGCCAGGTCGGCATCGTCATCGTCCGCTCGCCATGCGTCATCTTTTGCAGGAGGCCGCGCTCATAAAAGCTTGGCTCGTCGATCAGTTCCTGCGTGTCGAGCACGGCGCCGGCGGGAACGCCGACCGCGGAGAGTTGCGCCATCGCCTCGTGCTTTGTGCGCGTGCGCGTCCAGGCGGTGACGATCTCATCGACCTCGGCCTCGCGCTGCAAACGGGTCTCTGGGGTGGCGTAGCGCTGATCGCCGATCAGGTCCTCGCGCCCGATCAGCTTCAGAAGACGCGGCCAATGCTCGGGATTGGCGCGGCTGGTCAGGAGATAGACATAATCGTTGGAGCCTAGGGGCCGGCACGGGTAGATGCCGCCGGGCGGGTTGTTGGCGGGCGGGCGGCGCGGCGCCGCCTTGCCGGTGCGCGCCTGGGTGATAAAGCCGCCGCGGCTGTAATGCATGACCGAATCCTGCATCGCCACTTGCAGCCGCCGGCCCTTGCCGGTGCGCGCGCGGTCAAACAGCGCGCTGACGATGCTGAACGCCATCAGCATGCCGGTGCCGGTGTCGCCGATTGTCGGGCCGGGCTTGACCGGCCGGCCGTCCCTTTCGCCGGTGATCGACATCGCCCCGCCCGCGGCCTGGGCGATCGGATCAAAAGACAGACCGTTCTCAAACGGGCTGCCGGCGCCAAAGCCCTTGACCTGGGCGTAGATGATGTCCGGCTTGATGGCGCTGACGACATCATAGCCGAGACCCAGCCGCTCGACCGCGCCGGGCGCAAAGTTCTCGGCAAAGACATCGGCATTTTTGACCATGTCCTTGACCAGCGCGAGGCCGCGCTCCGATTTCAGATTGACGGCGAGCGAGCGCTTGTTGGCATTGTACATCATGAAATAATAGGCGTCGCCAAAGCCGGTGCGGCCGGCTTCGCCACGCGGCGGCTCGATCTTGGCGATATCGGCGCCCATCCAGGCGAGCGCCTCGGTGCAGGTGGTGCCGGCCTCGAACTGCGTCAGGTCGAGCACGCGGATGCCGGAGAGGCAGCCGGGGTTTTCCGGGGTTACGGTCATTGTCGGCTCCTTGCGGAAGAGGAACGCGCCGTCAGGTGCTTGGCCGGGCGGCAAACGGTGTCAATTGCAGCTCGTGCGTCCAGCACGAGCGGTCCTGCGTGTGCAGATAATAGAACGCCTCGGCGATCTTCGTCGGGTTGATGATCAGG
>JBOHMF010000073.1:0-13089 GCA_050730055.1 Allostellaceae bacterium | reverse complement strand
TTCTTGGCCCAGTAGAAGAGCGGCGGCGCGCCCGCCGCGGTGCCGCGATAGAGGGCAAGCGCGCGCGCCAGCATGAACCGGGTCACATCGCGCAACGGCTCGCTCGGTTCCTCCGCAACCGGATGCCAGCCGACATCCTCGAGCTCCGCGCTCGCCCGCGGAATGCCAAAAACCGCGTCGCCCCGGCCGAGAAAAAAGCGGGTGTTGAAGCGGCGGCGCGAGTGGGGCGGCGTAATCGCCCGCCCGACATAGACGAGCCGGTCAAGGGCCGCGACCACGCCCTCCTCGGCATAGGCGCGCTCGACCGCCTGCAAGGGCGCCGTCGCGGGCGGGCGGTCCGCCGGCCGGCCAAAGAGCAGGCCGACCTCCTCCCAAGTCTCGCGCAAGGCGGCGTGCGCCGCCGCGGTGAGACGGTCGCCCAACGCCTCGGCGCCCGCCTCGACGGCCCAGCCGTGCCGGTCGCCGGGGTCGATGGCGCCGCCGGGAAAGACGTAGGCGCCGGGCATAAAGCGCAAAAAGAGCGCGCGCCGGCCGAGCAGCACCTCGATCCTGTCGCCGGCGCCGCGCAGCAGGATCAGCGAGGCCGCGTCGCGCGGGCGCGCGGCAACCTTGCGCAGCGTCAGCGGCGCGTCGGAGGCATCGTTCATCGGCCCACTATCGCCGATCGCACCCGGTTTGGCGATGCTCCCTCGGAATCCATGTCTCTACCCCCGGTTCGGGTGTAGCATCGCGCGAGGCGTCCGCCCGGAGGCTTGCGATGAACCCGCCGGAAACCCGCTATGCCAGGAGCAGCGATCTTTGGCGCCTCCGAGGGCGGGGCGATGAGCATGCTGTTCGCCGCGACCTATCCCGAACGCACTCGCGCGCTCGTTCTGTACAGCGCCTTTGTCCGGTCCGAAAGCTGGGTGCAGTCGTTTGGCGATCTCGAAGCCGCTATCACGGCGGTTGAACGCGGCCATGGGACCGGCGAGAGCCTGCGCCGCTACGCGCCAAGCCTGGCGGCCGACCAGGGTTCACTGCGCGTCTGGGGACGGTTTGAGCGGCTCAGCGCCAGCCCATCGGCGCTGATCGCGCTGCGGCGGATGAACGCCGAGATCGATGCGCGTCACGTCCTTCCGGCAATCCGCGTGCCGACCTTGATCCTGCATCGGGTCGGCGATGCGCGGGTTACGGTCGATACCGGACGCTCCCTGGCGGCCATCATCCCGGGCGCGAAATTTGTCGAGTTGCCGGGCGCCAACCATTTCTTTCTCACCGAGCGCGACATCACGGACCGGATCTGCGACGAGATCGAGGAGTTTCTGACCGGGACGCGCCGCGAAGCCGAACCCGATCGGGTGCTGGCGACGGTGCTCTTTACCGACATCGTCGGTTCGACCGAGCGCGTCGTTGAGCTCGGCGACCGCGCCTGGCGCCAGGTGCTCGGCCGCCACGACGAGGCGGCGCGGCAGGAGATCGCGCGCTTTCGCGGGCGCGCCGTCAAGAGCCTCGGCGACGGTTTTCTCGCCACCTTTGACGGCCCGGCGCGCGCGGTGCGCTGCGCCGCGGCGATCGCCCTGCGCGTGCGCCCGCTCGGCATCGCGGTCAGGAGCGGTCTGCACACCGGCGAGATCGAGCTTTTGGGCGAGGATGTCGGCGGCGTCGCCGTCCACATCGCCCAGCGCGTCTCCGGGCTGGCGGGAAGCGGCGAGGTCCTGGTGTCGAGCACGGTGCGCGATCTGGTCGCCGGCTCCGGTCTCATCTTCCAGGACCGCGGCAGTCACGCGCTGAAAGGACTGCCCGAACCGCTGCGCCTGTTCGCCGCCGCCTGAACGGCGAGCCCAGCACCGCGCTCGGTCTTTTGCCGGGCATACCCTCCGGCCGCGTTACAAGGCGGTCAGGGGGAGCACTTTCGACCGGCAATCGGCCGGCAGGGATTTTGCCGCAAACCGCTCGTCGGCGGTCGCCAGATCGCAGGACAGGTTCTCCGCCAGCGCGAGATAAAGGCAATCATAGGCCGGATGGTCGAGAGCAATAGCCAGCCTCGTCGCCCTTTCCAGCAAAGGGCGCATCGGCATCAACTCGATGTCGGCGCGTTGCAACAGCCGGGCGGCAAAAACCGCCTCGCCTTCCGTCAGCTCCGCGAGCCGCGCTTTTCGCCACAGAGCATTGGCGCATTCCGCCACCAGCAGTTCGGGGGCGAAGAGCCGGTTGCCGCGGCGCAGCGCCAGAGCCTCCATCGTGCCGCGCTCCGCGATGACCCACTTGATCGCGACGCTCGCATCGATGACCAGATCGGTCACCTCCGGTCCCGCTCTTCCCGGATCAACTGTTCGGCCGGGGTATGGCGGCGGCCGGCGGTCAAGGCGCGAAATTCGGCGGCGAGCCGGTCAAAATCGATTTCGGCCTCCCTCATCAATTCCCGGCGCAGGATATCGCGCACTTCCGCCTCCGCCGAGCGCCCGTGCCGCGCCGCGCGCCTCTTCAACCGGATGAGCAGATCCTCATCGAGATTGCGCACGCTCAGACTGGCCATGATCGCAGTCCCATGCCATCAGTGATCGCATTGATGGCATATAACCCGGTCATGCTGCAAGCCCGCCTCCCACTACGGAGAGAGGGCCTTTACGCGGGTTCGGCGACGGTGGCCGACCACGGCGACATCACATCGGTGATGCCGTGATTGCGCCCGTCCTCGCCGTGCAGAACCAGGTTCGGGCAGGCAAAACGGGCCGGCCAGGCGACATGTTCGACGCGCCGCGCATCCGGCTCGGCGAGGAGCCGCTCGCAGACTGCCGGCGGCAGCCGGTCGTCGATGTCGAGATGGACGCCGCCGCTGAAATCGATGCGCGGATGATGCGCCGCGCTTTCCGCATCCATGCCAAAATCGACGATAAAGCTCGCCATCTGCGTCACCGCGCCGAGGATGCGCCGGCCGCCGGAGGCGCCGAGGCCAAACCATGGCCGGCCGTCGCGGCTGACCACAAGCGGGCACATGTTGGTCAGCGCGCGTTTGCCGGGCCCGAGCGAATTGGGCCGACCCGGCTGCGGGTCAAACCACATGACGCCGTTATTGATGAGGATGCCGGTGCCGGGCAGCACAGTCCGGCTGCCAAAGAGCGACAGCAGCGTCGTCGTCAGCGCCGCGATGCCGCCGTCGCGGTCGATCGCGGTGATGTGGGTCGTCGAGGTTTCCCCGCGCAGTCCCGTATCGCCGGCGTTGGCCAGCCGGTCGGCATAGGCGTCCCGCAACGCCGCGGCGAGCGCGGCGAAAGAGTCGGCGTCGGGCGTTGCGCCAAACCGCCGCGCGCCGAGCCGGGCCAGGACACGGGCCAGGGTCGGTCCGGCGGTCAGACCGGGCGCCGCCTGAAAGACCGTGCCGCGATAGGGGATCTCCAGCGCCGGGCCGATCCGCGCCCGGCAGCCGGCAAGATCGGCGGCGGACAAAAAGCCGCCCGCGGCGCGGCTGTCGGCGGCGATCGCGGCGGCGATCTCGCCGGTGTAGAAATCGTCGGGACCGGCCTCGGCGAGGCGCATCAGCGTCTGCGGGAGGCGTCCGAGCGGCAGCATAAAATGCGTCTCATCGGGCGGCGGGACCGGCGGCAGCCCGTCGCGCAGCCAGATGCGCCGGCTCTCCTCGTAGCGTCCCAGATCGGCCGCAGCGGTGGCGATCCGCAGCATCGCATACCAGTCAAGTTGCAGCCCCCCGCGCGCCAATTCCGCCGCCGGAGCGACCAGATCGCGCCACGGCAGCCGCCCGAACCGCTCGTGCGCGGCGGCATAGCCCTTGACCGCGGCGGGGATCGTAAAGGAGAGCGGGCCGTGCATGTTGCGGTCGCCCTCGACTTGCGGCCAGGTGAACAACTCGCTGCGCATCTCTGGGGTCCCCGCGCGATCTGTGATCGTGCGGGGTTGGGGGCCGGTCAGCGGGTAGGCGGCCGGGTCGAGACCCTGCGGCGCGACCGGGCCAAAATCGACGACCTCAGCCCCTGCTGCGCCGGCCGGATGGACGACCATAAAGCCGATCCCGCCAAGACCGCTGTTCCACGGTTCGAGCACCGAAAGGGCAAAGGCGGCGGCGATGGCGGCGTCGCTCGCGCTTCCTCCCGCCGCCAGAATCCCGGCGCCGACGGCTGCGGCGGCGCCGTTCTGCGCGGCGACAAGACCGCGGGTCGATGAGACGCCGGGTTTTCTGACCTGCCAGTTCTGGGTCGGTGCCATCGCGCGCTCAGCCGAGGGTGATCGCGTCAACGCGGCTGTTATAAAAGGCGTAATGGCCGGCCAGCCCGGGCACCTCGTCATAGGGCGTCGGATAGGCCCACACCGCGTTCTCGGAACGCCGCACCGACCCTTCGGCCGGCACCGCGATCGTCCAGTACGAGGCCTCGCCCTTGTACGGGCAGCGGGTGTGATGATCGGTCGGGTGCAGCAGATCCATGCGCACGTCCCGTTCCGGGATGTAATGCACCGGACCGTGCCCGGTCTCCTCGATGCGCAGGGCGCGGCCGCTGTCGGCGATCGTCACACCGGCAAAGACGACCCGGACCCGCCGGCTCTCCGGCACCAGATCGACGCGGTAATCCGGGTTTGCGGCAAAGCCGGGAGCGGGGTTTGGCATCGCGGTTTCTCCTGTTGCCAAGGGTCAGCGGTGACGGTGATGGTGACGGACGGGGTGGGGCATCGGCTGCATCGGCGGCGCACCCGGCGGGAACGAGGCGGCGCATTCGGCGTGGAGGTGCGGATCGGTGATCGGCCCGCATTCCTCCTGGATGCGATTGGTGCGAAAGCTCGGGCTGGTGCGCAGCACCTGCGAATAGCGATGGCTCTGGACCACATTCTGTTCCGCCGCCGGGTTGTTGCGCGGCAGCGGCTGGGCGAGCGCGCCGCCGGCCAGCATCAGCGTTGCGGCGGCGGCAACGAGGAACGTCGGGGTCTGCGGCATCTGCTGTCTCCCTTTTGGTCTGGGCTTGGCAAGGCCCTCCATGATGGCGCGAGAACGACGCTCGGGAAAGGGCGGCGGCCCGTGTCATCGACGCGCCCTCGCCATGCGGCCCCCCTCAATCCGCCATCGTCAGCCCGCCGCTGACGCTTAAGACCTGCCCCGTAATGTAATCCGAACGGCGGCCGAGAAAGAACAGGACCGCTTCGGCGATCTCTTCCGGGCGGGCGATGCGGCGAAACGGGATGGCGCGCGTCAGGGCTTCCCGCATGCGCTCCGGCTGGCGCTGAAACAGCGGCGTGTCGGTCGGCCCGGGGCAGACGCAATTGACGTTGAGGCGGTGCCGCGCCATCTCGCGCGCCAGCGATTTGGTAAAGGCGATGAGACCGCCCTTGGCCGCGGCATAGACAGTCTCGCCCATGCTGCCGACCCGCCCGGCATCGCTCGCGATGTTGACGATCTTGCCCCGCCCTGCCGCGATCATTCCCGGCAACAGGGCGCGCGTCAGGCGGATCGCGCCCATCAGATTGATCGCGACGATGCGGTCCCACATCTCGGGCGGATTGTCGAGAAAGGGCTGGATCTGGTCCCAACCCGCGCCATTGACGAGGCCGTCGGGCGGCGACCGTTCCACGACTGCCGCAGCAAAGCCGTCGATCGCGGCGGGATCGGTCAGATCGAGCGGCAGAAAGGCGATGGTCAAGCCTTCGGCCGCGGCGTCCGCCACCGCGGCGCGCCCACCCGCTTCGTCGATGTCGCCGATCACCACGCGCGCGCCCGCGCGCGCCAGCAGAAGGGCTGTCGCCCGGCCGATCCCCGAGGCGCCGCCGGTGATGACGACCGTGCGCTCCCGCATCTCCATCATATTCCCCTCCCGTGCCGGTCTTGGTCTATTCGGCGGCGCGCGCGCCCGGCAGCGGCGCTGGCGGGGCGAAATCGCGGTCGTGGCCGAGTGAGGGCACCATCCGGCGCGCCTCGGCGACCCGCGCGGGGTCGATCCGGGCGCTGATAATGCCGACCCCCTCGCCGCCTTCGGCCAGGACCTCGCCCCACGGATCGACGATCAGCGAATGGCCGTAGCTCTTGCGACCGCCCTGATGCTCGCCCCATTGCGCCGGAGCAAAGACGAAGCAGCCGGTCTCGATCGCCCGCGCCCGCAGCAGCACGTGCCAATGCGCCCGCCCGGTCGGCACCGTAAAGACCGAGGGAACGCTGAGAAAATCGGCGCCGGCCTGGGCCAGCGCGCGGTAGAGATACGGGAAACGCAGATCGTAGCACACGCTCAAACCGAGCCGGCCCAACGGCGTCGCCGCAACGACGGCGCGATTGCCCGGGCGATAGGCGCTGCTCTCGCGGTAGCTCTCGCCACCGGGAAGATCGACATCAAACATGTGGATCTTGTCGTAGCGGGCGACGATCGCGCCCGCGGGATCGATCAGAAACGAACGGTTGGCGAGCCGCGTCTCGCCCGCCTCCGTGCCGGGTTCGCCGGCAATGTCGATCACCAGCGAGCCCGCCAGGAGCCAGATTCCGGTCTCATGCGCCAGCGCGCGCAAGGCGGCGAGCGCCGGGTCATCGCTCTCGGGACGCGCGTTCGCGCGCCGCTGCCGGCCGCCGGCGACAAAATTGGTGACTTCCGGAGTCATGACAAGATCGGCGCCGCCCTCGCGCGCCCGCCGGATCATCTCGCAGACCGTCTCGATGTTGGGTTCGGGATCGGGGCCGGCGGTGAACTGGATCAGCGCGGCGGTGAAGGGTGCGCCGCTCATTTGGCGATCCCGAGCTTCCGGTCGAGTTCGCCCTTGCGATCGAGCGCCACCAACTCGTCCGAGCCGCCGATATGCTCGCCGTCGATAAAGATCTGCGGCACCGTGTAATGGCCGTGGGCGCGCTCCACCATCTCGGCGCGCTTCTCCGGGTGCTCGTTGATGTCAATGTCGGTATAGGCGACGCCCTTCTTTTTCAGCAGCGTGCGGGCGCGCGCGCAGTAGGGGCAGAACAGCGTCGTGTAGAGTTCGACCTGGGCCATCTCGTCGCCTTTCCCAATCCTACCGCTTCTCAGGTAAGGGTACACGCGCCCGACGCCAAGCACGAACGCAGCGGTCGATCATGCCCCGGCGCGCATGGCCCGCGCCAGGGTCAGAACGCCGACAAAGGCGGCGCCGGCGCGCCGCAAGACGCGCGCGCACTCCTCGGCGGTGGCACCGGTCGTCATCACATCGTCGATGAGGACGACATGCCGGCCGGCAAAGTCGCGGCCGGGCCGCACGGCGAACGCGCTGCGCACGTTGCGCGCGCGCGCCAAGGGTCCGAGGTGGCCCTGCACCGGCGTCTTCCGCCGGCGCAGCAGCCAATCCGGCGCGACCGGCGGACCGCCGGCGGCCTGGACCGCTTGCGCCAGCAGCGCCGCCTGGTTGTAGCGGCGCTGAAACAGACGGGTCCAGTGCAGCGGCACCGGCACCAGGAGATCGGCTCCCTCCAGCACCTCGGCTCCGGCGCGCCGCATCCAGCGGCCAAAGGCGCCGGCGAGATGGGTCGCGTCGGCGTGCTTCAGCGCCAATACGAGACCGCGGCTGTTCTTGTCATAGCGCAGCGCCGCGCGGGCACAGTCCCAATGATGGCGGTCGCGGGCGCACGCGGCACACACCGCTCCCGCGCCGATCGGGTGCGGAAAGGGCAGCCCGCAGACCGCGCACCAGGGCGGGGCAAAAAAATTCATCCCACTCCAGCAGCGGCCGCACAGCGCGTCCGACGCGGCCGTGATCTCGCCACAGGCAAGGCAGCGCGGCGGCAGGATGCCATCGAGCGCGGCCCGGCCGATCTGCCGCAGGTGCCGGCCGGCGCCCGCGGCGAAGGTTGTCCCCAGGCTTGTCAGGGGCGGCATCGGCATAGATGATCAGGCGATCGGAGGAGGCGTCAACCTCTGCGTGCCGGACCCGCGCGATGATTGCGTCAAAAACCGATTCGCCGCTGCCTTTTGACCGCCTCGCGTGGCGGCGCCATCGCGACCGGGCGGCGCGGCAGGTCGCGGTCGATTTTCTCCATCGCGAGGCGGCCGAGCGGCTGATCGAGCGTCTCGACGATGTCACGCGGCCGTTTCCGGCAGCGCTTGATCTCGGCGCGCGCGACGGCGGGCTTTTGGCGGCCTTAGCGGCGCGGCCGGGGACCGAGCGGGTGGTTGCCGCCGAGCCTGCTCCCGCCTTTCTTGCCCGCCTGCCCAACCCGGAACAGGTTTTGCGGGCCGGTGCCGATCCCGAGCTGCTGCCGTTCCGGGCGGCAAGCTTTGATCTCGTGGTCAGCAACCTTGTGCTCCACTGGGTCGGCGATCTGCCCGGCGCTCTTGTTCAGGTGCGCCGCGCCTTGAAGCCGGGCGGGCTGTTTCTCGCGGCGCTCCTTGGCGGGCGCAGTCTGATCGAGTTGCGCAGCGTTCTGATCGAGGCCGAACTGGCCGAGGAAGGCGGCGCCAGCCCGCGCGTCTCACCCGCGGTCGATCTCGCCGATGCCGCGGCGCTCCTCCAGCGCGCCGGGTTTGCCTCGCCGGTCGCCGATGGCGACCTGTTGACCGTGACCTATCCCGACGCGCTCGCGCTGATGCGCGACCTGCGCGGCATGGGCGAGACCAATGCGCTCGCGTCGCGCCGCCGAACCCCGCTGCGCCGCACCACATTGGGACGCGCGATCGCGCTCTATTCGGAGCGTTTTGGTCTCCCCGACGGCCGCATCCCGGCCAGCTTTGAGATGCTGTTTCTGACCGGCTGGGCACCGCGGTAGCGAAAGCGGGCTTTACAGCGGCTTGAGCGGCGGCAGCACCTCGGCCGGGTCGAGGCCGAGTTCGTAAAGACCCATGTTGGAGAGGCAGAAATCGGCGGGCGGCGGGTGCAGCGGGCCGAGCGCGCCGTCGCGAAACAGTTGCTCCAGCCGCGCCGTCTTGAAGAGGGCGTGCGCACCGCCGAGCGTCAGCGCCGTGCGGGTGACCCGGCTCACCGTCTCGCCGACCACGTATTTGGCGCGGTAGAGCGCGGCGGTGGTTTCCGCCGTCGCTCCCTCGCTGTCGCTGAGCCAGGCCGAGCGATAGGTGACGAGCCGCGCGGCTTCGAGATCAGCGCCGAGCTCGGCGATGTGGCGGCGCACGTCGGGATGATAGGCGAGCGGCTGGGCGTAGCCCTCGGGGCGGCGGGCATGGACGACCCGGCGCAACTCGTCAAAGGCCGCCTGCGCGACACCGAGATAGACCGGGGTGTAGGACCCCCAGAACCAGTTGAGATAGGTCTGGCGGAACGGCCGCATATCGTCCGCGCGAAACACCGCGGCCTCTTCCGGCAGCAGGCATTCGTCGAGGATCAGCGAGTCGCTGCGGGTCGCGCGCATCCCGAGCACGTCCCAGTTCGCCTCGACCCGGCGCCCTTCGGCGCCGCGCGGCAGCAGCAGGATGATCCCGGCCGCGGGGGTTGTCGCTTCGTCGGGGTAGGCCATCACCAGGACAAAATCGGCCGCTTCGAGCATCGAGGCGAACATCTTGCGGCCGTTGACGCGGTAGCCGCCGGCGACCCGCCGCGCCCGCGCCTGCAACGGCCGCTCGCCGATCAGCGAGGTTGTGACCGGCTCGGAAAAATTGCCGGCGATCAGCTTGCGCTCCGCGACGACGAGCGCGGCGAGACGCCTTTTGGTCTTGTTTGAAACCTCCGGACTCTCCAGGAGCGGCATGATCACCGAGGCGTGCATGTTGAAGGCGAGCGCGGTCGAGGGGCAGCCCTGGCCGAGCGCTTCATAGGCGATCGTGTGATCGAGAAAGCTCGCGCCTGCGCCGCCCCATTCCCGCCCGATCGTCAGCGCGAGAAAGCCGTCCGCCCGCAGGCGGTCGTAATTCTCGACGGGATGGCTGGCCTCGCGGTCGTGCGCCGCCGAGCGGGTGGCGAAATCGGCCGCCAGCTCGCGGCATTTCTGCTGCAAGCGCTGCTGCGCGGGGCTGAGCCGAAAATCCATGCCTTGATCCTCCCAGCCGATGCGTGCGGATAGCGCGGGCCCCGGCCGCAGCGCCGACTCTGCCCGCACTCCGCGGGATCACGCCAGAGCCCGGGTCAAGGCCGCAGCATCCGCCAGATCCGTCAGGTTGAGGCATGAGGACAGGGCTTGCTCGACGGCCGCATCGGTGATCGGCTTTACGGCATGGCGCGCGCAGTCGCGGAACTTGGCGGCAAGCTGGTCCGCGCTGAGCGGCTGCTCCGGCGATCCGGAGGGAGCGGTCGTTTCCCGCGAGGCGCTCTTGCCGTCCTGGCGCCGCACCGACAGGCGGGCCCAGCCCTTGGGCCTTGTGTCCTGCGCCTCGCCGCGGATCGCGGCGGCGAGGGCGAGCACCTCGGGATCATCGATGTTGCTCACCTCGTCGATGCCGACCCGGCCGCGGATCAGCGCCACCGCCACCAGAAACGGGAGGGCGAACTGGGCGTGCACGACATGCTCGGGGCGGCGCTTGTGGGGGCCGCTGGCAAACTGCTCGGCATGGCTGGCGCTGTCGGCTTCGATCAGAACATCGGCGATGGCGCCGGGCGCGAGGTCCAATTGCCGGCAGAGCGCGAGGGCGGCGTCCACCGCCGCGTGCAGCGGGCGGCCGCACGGATAGGGCTTGAAGCTCAGCGCCTCGCCGCGAAAGGACGTGCCGAGCGCGTCAGTGAGCTGCGTGAGGTCGCAGGCGCCGGGCTGGTACAATGCAAAGAAACCGTAGCGCCCGGTAAAGACCTCGCGCGCTCCGGTAAAGCCCTCGCCAGCCAGGAGGGCGGCAAACACCCCGGCGCCGGCCGCCTGCCCGGCTTGCAGGCGCTTGGTCAGCGCCCCATCGAGAATGCACTGGCGATTGCCGGCCGCCTGACTGTAGGCGATGCCAAACGCATTCACCATCTGCGCCGGATCGAGACCGAGCAGCTTGCCGGCGACGGCGGTTGCGCCAAAGACACCCATCGCGGCGGTGCGGTGCCAGCCGCGGTCGTTTGTGGCGGCGAGCGCGACCCGGCAGGAAACATCGAGACCGAGCGCCACCGCCAGCACCAGATCGCGCCCCGAAACGCCGCCCCGGCGGTCCGCGATCGCCAGCCCCGCGGCCAGCGCCGAGACCCCGGGATGAATGGAACCCGCGCCATCGAACGTGTCGTCAAAATCGAGGGCGTGGCCCATCGCGGCATTGATCAGCGCCGCGTGATGCGCGGGCAGGCGCGATCCATGCAGCAGCACCCGGCTCTCCGCTCGGCCGCCCCACCTGCCCAGCACGGCCTCAAGCATGGCAATGCCCGGGGCGCCGCTGCCGCCCAACATGCAGCCGAGCGTGTCGGCGATATCGCGGGTTGCGGCGTCGCGCGCCGTCTGCGGCAGATCGGCAAAGCCGGTGCGGCAGACATGTTCGGCGAGATCATCGGCGGGATCGCGGGTCGGCATGGCGCTCTCGGCTCCGTGGGAAATCTTCCCCGGCATTGAGACCTCCCTTATCAATCCCGTGTCAATTCCCCGCATGACCGCCTAAAATCGCGCAGACAGACTGTTGGGGGTGGGCAGCTTCGGCAGAGAGGTCTCGCCATGACGGTCGCCGTAGACATCAGTGCACCCGATCTCATGCGGCAGATGGGCCGCCGTGTCGGGCGTCATGCCGAAAAGAGTTTTGACTGGGACGCCTTTCCCGCGAGCCGCGGCTTTCCCGAACTGGCGCGGGCGCAGATGCGCTATATCGGCGCCGGCGGCTCGCCCAAGCGTGACGATCCGGGCACCCTGGCGCCCGGGCGGTTCTCCTTGAGCCTCATTCATCAGCCGGCCGGCGCCTATGCCGCCTGCCATTCGCACGAGGTGGTCGAGCATTTTCTCGTGCTCGAAGGCGTGCTGACCGTCGGCTGGATGTTTGACGACGAGGTCATCGAGGTGCGGCTGGGACCCCTGGACATGGTGCTGAACCAGGCCGGCCGGCCGCACGGGTTTCGCAATGACGGGGTCGCGCCGGTGCTGATGTCGATCAGCGTCGGCAGCGGGATGCCAAAACCGCCGGTCTATGTCTGCCATCCGCGCGACGGCGACGCGCCGCGCGCCCGCCGCTTTGGCGTCGCCCCCGGCAGGACCCGAGCCTTTGACCCCGCGAGCGACGATCCGCGCCAGCGCGAATTCGCCCGCCATATCGTGCGTCATGCCGGACAGCGTCCGGTCCGGGAAGCCGGCCTTGCCCGCCGCGTCTATGTCGGCGAAGGCGGGGCGCCGCCCGGCTCCTACCGCATGGACATGATCCGCCTGCCGCCGGGTGGCGGGGTGAGGAGCTACCGGCGTGCGGTCGAAGACGCCTATTTTGTCCTCGAAGGCGTCCTTACGGCGGGGTGGGAGGAGAGCGCAGGGAGCGCCGAGGAACGGCTCGGTCCCCGCGATATGATCGTCAACCCGCCCGGTCAGACCCATCATTTCCGCAACGAGGGGGTTGGCGACGCGGTCTTTCTGCTGCTCGCCGGCACCGCCGAACCGGCCGATACGCGCTTTGCGACGCGATGAGTTCCGCGCCTTGTGCGACCGGCACCGTCCGGTTTTTCCGGGAAAGGGCGGGCCGAAAGCTCTATACTCGACGACCGGCAAAGACCGGTTGAGGAGCGCCCCGATGGCTCTGCAGGAAGTGGCGAGCGTCTGCACCTTTGATCGCCCCGATGCGTGCAGCCTCGCTGTCACGGTCGAGGACGACCGCATCGTCAAGGTGCGCGGCTCCGCCGCGGCGACCTACACGGCCGCGGTGATCTGCAACAAGGTCGCGCGCGACATGACGGCGTTTGTCCATGGGCCGCAGCGCCTGCTGCACCCGCTGCGCCGCACCGGGCCAAAGGGGTCCGGGCAGTTCGCCCGCATCTCGTGGGGGGAGGCGCTCGACGAGATCCACCAGCGGGTCGCGGCGGTCGTCGATCACTGGGGCGCGCCGGCGGTGATGCCGCTCAATTACGCCGGCCCGCACGGGTTTCTCGCCGGCGACAGCATGTCGTTGCGCTTTTTCCACCGGCTCGGCGCCAGCCGGCTCTATCGCCGCGCCTTGTGCGGCGGGGTGCGCAGCGAAGCCTGGGCCGGGACCTACGGCGCGGTGCCCGGCGTTCCACCCGAATTTGCCGAGAACGCCGCGCTCAACATCCTGTGGAGCAACAACGCCACGGTGTCGAACCTGCACATCG
>JBOHMF010000072.1:0-13222 GCA_050730055.1 Allostellaceae bacterium | reverse complement strand
ACTCAAGGCCTTCCGCCGGATTGCCACGCGCTACGACAAAACCGACAAAAGCTTTGCTGCCATGATCCATCTTGCCGGAGCGGCAATCGCTCTTCGATGAATGTCAACAGGCCCTAGCCCGCGGTGGGCCTTTAGAGACCATTGCGACTCCATCGAGATTACTTCGCGGAGCTTATCCTCGGGCCGACCTTCGGCCGGACCCGTGGGCTCGCAATGACAGCCCCATGGGTTCTTCCCGAGGAGATTTGGTATTGCCTCTCCGTGGGTTTCGGTTTCTGCCAAAGCCCCGGTGATCGGCAACACGACGCCAAAAGCGGTCACAGCATCGTCGGATCGATCCGTTGCCGGGAAAATCGTTTTTGGGAGCGCGCCGCTGCGGCTACCCTGCCCCAGGGACGTCCAGCGAGGCTCAAAATGGCAGTTCCTCTGATCGGCTATGCCGATCGCTTCTCGGCGCGGCCCGGCGAGCGGATCGCGGTCAAGGTCTCCAGTCAGCGGGACGAGCCTTATCACGCGGATCTCGTTCGGATCATCCACGGCGATGCGAACCCGGCCGGACCGGGGATCAAGATCAAAGAAATCGCGGCCGGTTTCGCGGGCCGCTATCCGTCGCGGCGGCAGCCGGTGCATCCCGGCTCGTGCGGCATCGTCACGGTCCCGACGCCAATCGAGCTGCCCGATCCCTGCACGATTGTCGTGCGCGTGCAGCCCTGGCTGCTCGACGGGCGGCCGCAGACGGTGCTGGCGATCGAGGCCGGGCTGAGCTTGTCGGTCGCAGCCGAGGGAGCCATCCTGGAGGTGCAAGGCCGGCGGCTCCAGGTCTCGGCGCCGATGCTGAAACGGCGCTGGTATGAGTTGCGCATCATGGCTTCCGCCGGTGCGCTTCGCCTGCGCCAGACGGCGTTGCAGCGCAGTTGGGGCATCGCCGATACCGGCGAAGCCGAAATGCCGGGTGCCGTCGGCGCTCCTGCCCGGATTGTGTTCGGTGCCCGCCCCACCGCCGGCGGGCAGCCCGGCGCCAATCCGCATTCGGCCTTTTTCAACGGACGGATAGAGGACCCGGCGGTGCTCGGCGGCGCCTTCGCGAGCGCGGCGCCGATCGATCCAAGCCGGGCCGAGTGCCTGGCATGGTGGGATTTCAGCGCGGAGATCCCAACCGACCGCATCGTCGATCGCGGCCCCTGCGGCCTCCACGGTTTGTTGCGAAATCTGCCGACCCGCGCCGTGCGCGGGTCCCGCTGGACCGGCGCGGAGATGTGTTGGCGGCACGCGCCGCGGCACTACGCGGCGATCCATTTTCACGAGGACGACCTCTACGATTGCGGCTGGGAGACCGACTTCGCGGTCGATATTCCGGAAGAGATGCCGAGCGGCGTCTATGGCGTGCGGCTGCGCTGCGGCGACGCAGAGGACATCGTCCCGTTTTATGTTCTGCCGCAGCGCGGTCGCGCCGGCGCGCCGGTCGCCCTTCTCGCGTCCACGTTCACCTATCAGATCTATGGCAATCATCATCGCAGCGCCCTCGACGACGCGCTCCGCAAGCGCCAGGCCGATTGGGGCGCCTATCCGTGGAATTCAGAGGATCACCCGGAATACGCCGGTTCGGCTTACAACAGGCATCCCGATGGCAGCGGTGTCTGCTATGCGAGCATGCGCCGGCCGCTGCTGACGATGCGGCCCGGCTGCGTCACGTTTCTTGATGACCGCGGCTCCGGCCTGCGGCATTTCCCGGCCGATACGCACCTGGTCGATTGGCTGACGGTGAAGGGCATCGCCTTTGACGTTGTCACCGACCACGACCTCGACCGCGAAGGCGAGGCGCTGCTGCGACCGTACCGGGCCGTGCTGACCGGTTCGCACCCCGAGTACCATACCCCGAACACGCTCAATGCGTTGCAGGACTACCTCGCCAGGGGCGGCCGCCTTGCCTACCTCGGCGGCAATGGCTTCTACTGGCGCATTGCCAACAGCGCCGCGCTCCCGGGCGTGTTGGAAATCCGCCGCGCGGAAGGAGGAATCCGCACCTGGGCGGCCGAATCCGGCGAATATTTTCATGCGCTGGACGGCGGGTACGGGGGGCTATGGCGCCGCAACGGCCGGCCGCCGCAGAAACTGTGCGGGGTCGGCTTCTCGGCTCAGGGCCGGTTCGAAGGTTCCTGTTATCGCCGGATGCCGGCCGCGGAGGACCCGAGAGCGGCGTGGATTTTTGACGGGATTGCGGACGAGATCATCGGTGATTTTGGGCTGTCGGGCGGCGGCGCGGCGGGATTTGAGATGGACCGCGCCGATTTCGCGCTGGGAACCCCGCCCAACACCCTGATCCTCGCGCGATCGGAGGGGCATGAGCAGATCACTGCTCCCGTCCCGGAAGAGCTTCTCAGTCATGTCGCCACGATCACCGGCGAGAGTCCAAAAGCGCTGATCCGGGCCGAGATCGTCTATTTCGAGACCACATCGGGGGGCGCCGTGTTTTCGACGGGTTCGATCCTGTTTTGCGGCAGCCTGTCCCACAACGACTACGACAACAACATCTCCCGCATGCTGGAAAACGTCTTGCGGCGGTTTGCCCGGTGAGCGCTCTCGCACCCAGGAGCCATACTCGATGGGGAGAGAGATGTGCGGAGATGTGCCCGGGGCGATGAACCGCCGGCTTCTGGTTGCAGCGAACGCGAATTGCCGTTGCCCAGGCCGCTCAAAGTGGTGATCCTGGCCTTGAAAACATCGGGAATCGGGGAAATGTCAGGAAACCCGCGTCGGCGACGGAAAGGCCCCGATCCATGAACGAAGCAGCGATGCCCGCGCCGGTGATGGCGCAGCGGACCGAGCATTTTGACGTGCTGATCGTCGGGGCCGGGATTTCCGGCGTCGGCAGCGCCTATCACCTGATGCGGCAATGTCCGGGGGCACGCTTTGTCGTGCTCGAAGAGCAGGAGAGCTTTGGCGGCACCTGGCGCACGCACCGCTATCCCGGCATCCGCTCCGACAGCGACCTCTACACCTTTGGCTACCGCTTCAAGCCGTGGACCGGCGCACCGATCGCCACGGCGGAAGAAATTCTGCGCTACATGGGCGAGGTGATCGAGGAGAACGGCCTCGCCCGCCACATCCGCTATCGCCACCGCCTCGCCTCGGCTTCATGGTCGAGCGCACACAACGCATGGACGATCGATGCGGTTCGCCTCGACACCGGCGAGCCGGTCCGGTTCACCGGCAATTTCCTGTGGATGTGCCAGGGCTATTACCGCCATGCGGAGGGCTACACGCCGGAGTGGAGCGGAATGGACCGGTTCCGGGGCGTCATCGTGCACCCGCAGACATGGCCGGAGGATCTGGATTACGCCGGGAAGCGCGTCATCGTGATCGGGTCGGGCGCGACGGCGGCGACATTGATCCCGGCGATCGCGCAGGACTGCGCGCACGTCACGATGGTGCAGCGCTCGCCGACCTTTTTCCGCACGGGCCGCAACGCGATCGAGATCGCCGACGAACTGCGCAAGCTGCAGATCGACGAGGCGTGGATCCACGAGATCGCGCGGCGCAAGATCCTCCACGAGCAATCCATCTTTACCCGCCGCTCGTTCACCGAGCCGGAGACGGTGAAAGCGGAGCTGCTGGCCGGGGTGCGCGCCCATCTCGGCCCCGACTACCCGATCGAGCGGGACTTCACCCCGCATTACCGGCCGTGGCGGCAGCGCATCGCCTTTGTGCCGGACGGCGACTTTCTGCAGGCGATCGCCGCGGGCAAGGCCTCGGTCGTCACCGACGAGATCGAGAGCTTCACCGCGACCGGCCTCCAGCTGAAATCCGGCCGGACACTGGATGCCGACATCATCGTGACCGCGACCGGGTTTCACTTGAGCATTCTTGGCGATATTGATTTTACGATCGACGGCGCGCCGCTGGTCTTTGCCGACACGGTGACCTATCGCGGCATGATGTTCACCGGCATCCCGAACATGGCCTGGGTGTTTGGCTATTTCCGGGCAAGCTGGACGTTGCGTACCGATCTCGTCGCCGATTTTGTGTGCCGGCTCCTCAATCACATGAAGGCGACCGGGATGCGGCGGGTGGAGGTGCGGCTGCGGCCGGAAGACAGGGACATGCCGCTGCTGCCGTGGATCGACCCGGAAAACTTCAATCCGGGCTACCTGATGCGCGGCATGTCCCTGCTGCCCAAGCGCGGCGGAAAACCGGAGTGGCAGCACACCCAGGACTACTGGACCGAGAAGGACGCGTTTCCCGCGATCGACCTGACCGGCCCTGAATTCACCTACGGCTGAGCGGCGCCGAAAGGCGCTGTTCCCGCGGGGTGCGGTGTCGCAATCCGACCGCGGAACGCAAGCCGGAAGGGTTCAGGTCGCGGCGTTGCGCATCATTTCCGAAGCTTTCTCGCCGATCATGATCGAGGGCGCATTTGTGTTTCCCGATGTCAGCGTCGGCATGATCGAGGCGTCCGCGACCCGCAATCCGGCGAGGCCGTGCACGCGAAGCTCGGCATCGACGACGGCCATCGGATCGGAACCCATCCTGCAGGTCCCGACCGGATGGTATGTCGTCTCTGCCGCCCCCTTGACCCAATCGAGGATCTCGTCATCGCTGGTCCGGTCCCGGCCCGGCGCGAGTTCGCTCAACTGGAGCGGGGCCATCGCCGGCGCGGTCATGATGGCGCGGGCGATGCGGACCGCGCGGGCGGTGATCTCGGCGTCGATCGGCGCCGACAGAAAGTTGAAGGTGATCGCCGGCGGCTGGCGCGGATCGGCCGAGGTGATGTGGATGTGTCCCTTGCTCTCCGGGCGCATCGGGTGGGCATAGCAGGTGAAGCCGGATTGGCGGGAGATCCTGGGGCCCTTTGGGCCTGGCTCGGTGAGCATCGGGACCCAGCCGAGCATGACATCCGGCGCCTCGAGCCCTTCGCGGGACCGCACAAAAGCGCGGATCGGCGCGCCGGTCATGGCGAGCATGCCCGTTCTGAAGAGCGCGTACCGCAGGACTTGGTACGCGAGTGGAAGGCCGCGGCCGCGGTCATTGAAGGTGATCCCTCTGCGGCCGACCGACCAGCGGGTTCGCGGGGCATAATGGTCGCGCAGGTTCTCGCCGACGCCGGGCAGCGCGTGACGCACCGCGATGCCGAGGCTCCGCAGGCGCTCGGGCTGGCCGATCCCGGACAGCTCCAGCACCTGCGGCGAGTTGATGGTGCCGCCGCTGACCACGACTTCGCGGGCCGCGTGCGCGTCGCGCATTTCGGTTCCGACGGAATACCGGACGCCGATACACCGCTTGCCGTCAAACAGCAGTCTCTCCGCCAGGGCACCGGTCTCGATGTGCAGGTTCCGGCGACTGCGGATCGGGTCGAGATAGCAGCGGGCGGTGCTCATCCGGCGGCCGCCGGCGATTGTCGCCTGGCTCATCGCGATGCCGTCCTGGGCGGCGCCGTTGTAGTCGGGGTTGTGGGCAATCCCGACTTCGCCCGCCGCCGCGATCAGCGCGGCAAAGATCGGCTCGCGCGGCGCGGGGTTGGTGACGCGCAGCGGCCCGTCCCGGCCGCGATACTGGTCGTCCCCGCCGCCGGCGTAGCGTTCCATGCGCTGGAACAAGGGCAGGACCTCGGCATAGCTCCAGCCCCGATTGCCCAGTTGCGCCCAGGTGTCATAGTCTTGCGCCTGGCCGCGCACAAACACCTGCCCGTTGATCGAACTGGAACCGCCGAGCAGCTTGCCGCGCGGCACCGGGATTCGGCGGCCCTGCGTGTTCGCCTCGGGTTCCGCGCTGTAGAGCCAGTTGGCCGCGGGGTTGGTAATCAACCGGGCATAGCCGATCGGAATGCGGGACCAGGGGTGGCTCGCGCGCCCGGCCTCCAGCAGCAGCACCCTGGTGCGCGGGTCCGCCGACAGGCGGTTCGCGATGACTGCGCCGGCGGAGCCGGCGCCGACGACGATGGTGTCGTAGCTCTCTGTACTCATGGCGTGGCCGGACCGCGCGACAATCCAGGGCTGGACCTTAATACGAGCGGCGCCGGCGTGGTATAGCCGCAAAAGCTGTCCAGTGCCGCGCCAGGCGGGCGGGTGGTCCGGCTCAGCGCGCCAGCAATTCGAAAACGGCGCGGTCGATAAAGGCGGCGTCTTCGGGGTTGAGCGCCGGGTTGTCGGCGCGATGGCCCCAGATCGACGGGATCGGCCGCAATTCCGCCCTGGGCATGCGGGCGACCTCGCGCCGGCTGTCCTCGACGGTGAAATAGAGATCGGTCTCGCACGGCATCACGATCGCGTCGGCGGTGATTGCGCCCAGGGCCCGGTCGAGGTCTCCGCCGTACAACTCGTTGGCGCTGATGTCGGCGTGCTGCCAGGTCCACAGCATCGCCAAGAGGTCGTTGGCGTCGCGGCGGCGGAAATTGGCTTCCCAACTGCCGACCAGAAAATCCTCAAGCGAGGAGAAGCCGATCGTGCGCCACACTTCCTCGCGATAGAACGCTTGGCTCAACCCCCAGCCGGCATAGACTCGGCCCATCGCCTGAAAGCCGCGCACCGGCGGGGTGGCGAACCAGCCGTCCTGCCACGCCGGGTCGGCGGTCAGCGCCGCCTTGACGCCTTCGAGAAAGACGAGATTGTGCGGTGAGGTCCTGGCGGAGCCGCAGATCGGCGCGATCCGCTCGACCCGGTCGGGGAACAGGGCCGCCCAATGAAACGCCTGCTGCGCCCCCATCGAAAAGCCGTAGACCAGGGCGACCCGCTCGATGCCAAACACCTCGGCGAGCAATCTCTGCTGCACCCGCACAGTGTCGGTCATCGTGAAATGCGGATAGCGGTTGCAGTCGAACGGCGGCGTGTTGCTCGGCGAGGACGAGAGACCATTGCCGAACTTGTTGACAATGACGATGAAGTATCTGGTCGGGTCGAGCGGCTTGCCGGGCGCGATCAGCCATTCGAGATCGGGGTGCTGCGCGCCGTATGAGGTCGGATAGACGATGACGTTCGATCTGGCGGCGTTCAGTGTCCCGTGGGTTTTGTAGGCGAGGCGGGCGCCGCGATAGGTCAGCCCGGACTGGAGCACGACGTCGCCGGCCTCGAAGATCTGATAATCGGACATCGCCCTCTCGCTTGCGCTGCGCTGTCGTTGCTGCGGCGCCGCGGTCCGGCGATCGGCGCGTGTCCGGGCACTCTGCCCATCTTCGGATCGGAAGGATACATCCGACGCTGATCGGCGCCGGACGCCTGCGGGAGCGGCGGTCGCCGATCGCCCCCATCCGACGGTTTGCCGTTGTCCGGGCCGGTCAAACGGACGATGCTGCCCGGCAATCGCGCCGCGGGCGGGATGACGGGGCCGCGCCGCCCGCCGCATGGTTCCGCATGGCAACCCGCATCGGGAGGAGAGAGATGAGCCAAGCCCTCGCAGGCATCCGCGTGATCGACATGACGCACAACCAGGCCGGACCCGCCTGCGCCCAGATCCTGGCGTTTCTCGGCGCCGAGGTGATCAAGCTGGAGGAGCCGAAGGGCGGTGACGTGGCGCGGCGCAATATGCGCGACCGGCCCGACACCGACAGCCTTTTCTTTCTGCTGTTCAACGCCAACAAGAAAAGCCTGACCCTCAATCTGAAAACCGCGCGCGGCAAGGAGCTGTTCCGGCGGGTCATCGCGCAGTCCGACATCCTGCTCGAAAATTTCGGGCCGGGCGCGCTCGACCGGCTGGGCTTTGGCTGGCCGGCATTGCAGGAGATCAACCCGCGGCTCATCTATGCGACGATCAAGGGCTTTGGCACCTCCGGCCCCTATCGCGACTACAAGAGCTACGAGCCGATCGCGCAGGCCATGGGCGGGGCGATGAGCGTGACCGGATTTCCCGAAAACCCGCCCACCTATGTGCTGCCGGCGATCGGCGACAGCGGCACTGGGATGCACATGGCGATCGGCATTCTGGCGGCGTTGCAGCAGCGCCATGCGAGCGGGCGCGGCCAGCAGGTCGAGGTGTCGATGCAGGATGCGGTCGTCAACCTCATTCGCGTCAGCCTGCGCGACCACCAGCGCTTTGGCGAGGCGATGCCGCGTCGCGGCAACCAGATGGGTCAGACGGTGCCGAGCACGCTCTACCCGTGCCGCGGCGGCGGGGCCAACGACTACGTGTTTATCAACGCCTCCGAGCAGCCGATGTGGCTGGCCTTGCTCGGAGCGATCGGCCGGTCGGAGCTGGCCGACGATCCGCGCTTTGCGACGCCGGCGAGCCGCTGGGAGAACCGCGCCGCGCTCAACGCGATCCTTGAGGAGTGGACGCGCGCCCGCGGCAAGCACGAAGTCATGCGGATGCTGGCGGCGGCGGGCGTGCCCTGCGGCGCGGTTCAGGACACCGGCGAGGTTCTGGCCGATCCGCACCTCGCGGAACGCGAGATGATCGTCGAGATCGATTATCCGAGCCGCGGCCCCTACAAGACCGTCGGCTGTCCGATCAAGCTGTCGGACTCGCCGGTCGCCGTGACCCGCCCGCCGCAGCTTGGCGAGCACAGCGAAGCGGTGCTGGCGGCGCTGTGCGGGGTCGGCGCCGAAGAGACAAAGCGCCTGCGGCGGGACGGCATCATCTGAGAAAACGCGGCAGCGGACGCCTCCCGGCCGCGCCTGCGGTTGCGCCTCGTGATGATGGGCAAGGGATCAGCCGAAATCGGGATATGACGATGGCATGGCGGGTTGGCGTCGATTCCGGCGGCACCTTCACCGATATCTGCCTGCTCGACGAGACGAGCGGCCGGATCGCGGTGTGGAAGGTTTCCTCGACCCCTGCCGACCCCGCGCAGGCGGTTGCGCAGGGCGTTGAGGAAGCGCTCGCCCGCGCTGCCGCCCCGGCGGGCGCGGTCTCCTATTTCGGCCACGGCACGACAGTAGCGACCAATGCGCTGATCCAGCGCAGAGGCGCTCCGACCGGTCTCATCACCAGCGACGGCTTTCGCGACCTCCTGGAAATCGGCCGGCAAAAGCGGCCCGATCTCTATGATTTGCAGGCGGACAAGCCGCCTGTTCTGGTGGCGCGCGCGCTGCGCCGCGAGGTGCCGGAACGGCTGCGTCACGACGGGCGCATCGAGACCGCGCTCGATGAGGAGGCGGTGCGCGGCGCCGCCCGTGTCCTGCGGGAGGCCGGTGCCAGGGCGGTCGCCATCTGCTTTTTGTACAGCTTTCTCGACCCCACGCACGAGACAGCCGCGCGCCGTATCGTGGCAGAGGAATTTCCCGAAGCCTTTATCTGCGCCTCGCACGAGGTGGCGCCCGAGTTTCGCGAGTACGAGCGGTTGTCCACCACCGTGGTCAACGCCGCGCTCGGACCGGTCATGGCGTTCTATATCCGCAGCGTCGCCGAGCGGCTGACTGCGCTCGGCATCGCCGCAACGCCTTATCTGACGCAGTCCAACGGCGGCGTCATCGGCTTTGCCGAGGCGGCGCGGCTGCCGGTGCGCACCGTGCTGTCGGGGCCGAGCACCGGCGTCATCGGGGCCCAGGCGATGGCGCGCTTCGCCGGGGCGCCGGATATCATCACCTTTGACATGGGCGGCACCTCCACCGATGTCGCCCTGATCCGGGGAAACGAGGCGCAGTTCGCCCGCGAGGCGGTGGTCCACGGCTATCCGATCAAGGCGCCGATGCTCGACATCCATACGGTCGGCGCCGGCGGCGGCTCGATCGCCTTTGTCGATTCCGGCGGGCTCCTGAAGGTCGGGCCGAACAGCGCCGGGGCCGATCCGGGACCGGCCTGCTATGGCCACGGCAATGACGAGCCGACCGTCACCGATGCCAATATTGTCTTGCAGACCCTGAACCCGACGCACCTGTTTGGGGGTCGCATGGCGGTGCGACAGGATCTCGCGCGAGCGGCGATCGAACGCCTGGCGGCGCGGCTCGGTCTCGATGCGATGGCCGCGGCTGAGGGCATCCTCGCCGTGGTGACGGCCAATATGGCGCGGGCGATCCGCATCATCAGTGTCGCGCGCGGCCACGACCCGCGCGATTACACCCTGGTCGCGTTTGGCGGCGCCGGACCTTTGCACGCCGCAAGGCTCGCGGCCGAACTGGCCATCCGCCGCGTGCTGGTGCCGCGCCACCCCGGCATCCTCTGCGCCATGGGCCTGCCGCTCGCAGATGTGCGCGCCGATTTTGCGGCGACGCGGCTTCTGGCGCTGTCTCCGGCGGCCATCGGCGCGATCGAGGCGATTGTTGCCGAATTGCGCGGGCGCTGTCAGAGGTGGTTTGAGGAGGCGGGCATCGCCGCCGGCGCCCGGTGCGTCGCGCTGTCGGTCGATCTGCGCTATGCCGGGCAGAATTACGAATTGCCGGTGCCGCTGCCGGACGGCCCGGTGACGGCGGCGACAATCGATGGGCTCCTCGCCGGCTTTGCCGCGGCACACCGGCGGCGTTACGGCTTTGTCGCCGAGGACGAGCCGGTGCAACTCGTCACCTTTCGCGCCGAGGCGAAGGGGATCGTGCACAAGGCTGAGATCCGTCCCGCTGCCGCTGCCGGCCCCGACCCGTGCCGGGCGGAGTGCGGCCGCCGCGCTGTCTGGCTCGGCGAGGCCGGAGGTTTTGTCTCCTGTCCGCTGTACGATCGCGGCCGGCTCGTTGCCGGCCACCATGTCAGAGGGCCGGCGATCGTCGAGCAGATGGACGCGACGACCCTGATCCCGCCTGGCGCCACCGCCATCGTCGCCTGGGCGGTCAACACCGCGCACCATGCCGATTTCGCCGATCGCGGCCATGCCCATATCTATCAGGAAGGGCTGCGCATCCCGCCCATCCGCCTCTATCGCGCCGGCGAATTACAAAAGGACGTGCAGGAGCTGATCCTGCTCAATTGCCAGGTCCCGCGCGAGCGCCTGTCCGATCTGCGGGCGCAGAGGGCGGCGAACCGGCTTGGCGTCGAGCGCATGCAGGCGCTGTGCCGCCGGTATGGCGCCGATACCGTGCTCGCCGTCGGCGACGCGTTGCAGGATTACGCCGAACGCAAGATGCGCGCCGGGATCGCGGCGCTGCCCGATGGCACCTATCGCTTTGCCGATACCTATGACAGCCCGGAACTCGGCCGCGCGCTTCCGGTCGCGGTCGCGGTCACGATTGCGGGCGAGGAGATGCGCCTGCATTTTGACAGCCCGCCGCAGGTGCGGGCCGGGATCAACATGATCTATACGGCGCTGTTGTCGAGCGTCTATTACGCGGTCAAGGCGGTGGTCGATCCGACGATCCTGCCCAATTCCGGTCTCGCCCGCCCGATCACCGTGACGGCACCGCCGGGCACGGTGATGAACGCGATCCATCCGGCCGCGGTCAACGGCCGCACCAGCACCTCGCAGCGCGCCGCCGATCTCGTCATCGGCGCGCTCGCGCAGGCGGCGCCGGAACGGTGTATCACCGCCGGCAACGGCTCCTGCACGACGGCGAGCTTCAGCGGCGCCGATCCCGCGGACGGGCATCTCTGGGTCTATCTCGAAACCATCGGCGGCGGTTCCGGCGCGCGCGCGGAGAAGGACGGGCTCGACGGCGTCCACGTCCACATGACCAACACCTCGAACCTGCCGGTCGAAGCGCTTGAGGGCGAATATCCCCTGACGGTCCTGCGCTACGAACTGGTGGACGGTTCGGGTGGCGGCGGCCGGTTTCGCGGCGGCATGGGCCTGCGGCGGGTCTACCGCGCCGAGGCGGACTGCCATCTGCGGCTCGACGGCTCGCGCCTCATAACGCCGCCTTGGGGTCTTGCCGGCGGACAACCCGGCGGCTGCGGCGCCTTCCGCTTTGGCGAGGGGGTCGCGCCGTTCGCCAAGGGGAGCGGCGCTCTGCGCGCCGGCGAGACGGTCGAGATCATCACCCCCGGCGCCGGCGGTTACGGTGCGCCGTCCGTCTAAACCGGCGGGCCGGTCTCAGGCATCCCGCCGTTTCCCTTGCCGGGTGACGGCCGGAAAGGTAAAGATCGCGGCCGTGGTGCCGCATTTCATGGCGCCGGCGCCGCGCCTCTGTCCGGTCCCCCGGCTCGCGGGATTCCGCCGCGTTGTCCGAAAATCCGCCTGCGAGTGCGCGGCGCTATCGCTACGGCGTTTCGGCGAGAAGGCCCTGGATGGCAGCGGCGATTGCGAACAGCCGGGCGTCCCCGCCGGCAAACCCGATGATCTGCAGTCCGAGCGGCAGCCCCTCGGCTGACAACAGCGGCAGCGATAGCGCCGGGACCCCGAGCAGCGACGCCGGAACGTTAAAGACCGGATTTCCCGTCGAGCCGAGGCCGAGCGGTGCGGCATCCGGAGCGGCCAGTGTGATCGCGGCGTCGTAACGCGCGGCGAGGCGCGCGTGGGTATCGCGGCTGCGCTGCCGGCGCGCGATCGCCGCGCCGTAATCGGCCTGGGTCATCGCCTCGGCGGTGGCGAGACGTTCGAGCGCCGACCGGCTGAGCTTGCTGTGATCGCGGTTGCGGTAGGTGTTGAGGGGCCAGCGGCCTTCCCAGGCGTTGATCGTGCGCGTCAATTCCAGGGCGCCGGCAATCGCGCCTTCGACCTCTTCGATCGCCGGATCGGCGTTCCGATCGGTCAGGGCGATGCCCGCTTTGGCGAGTCGTGCCGCCGCGTTTTCCAGGACGCGCCGAGCTTCCGGCGCGGCGGCTTCCCAGCCCGCGGTCTGGAGCAGCGCGAGAGTGCGGGGACGCTGCGCCGCCGGCGGCTCGGCGGGTCCTTGCAGCCCGGGACAACCGGGATCGCCGCCGGCGCGGGCCGCGATGTTGACCGCGACGAGCCAGGCGTCCGCGAGCGAGGCGGCGAGCACGCCGGTGCAGCTCTGGCTGAAATAATCGTAACTGCCGCCGCGGTTGATGCCGCCGACGCTCGGCTTGAAACCGATACAGCCGCAAAAGCTCGCCGGGCGCAGGATCGAGCCGACGACCTGGGTGCCGAGCGCGGCCGGCACCATGCCGCACGCGACCGCCGCCGCAGAGCCGCTGCTCGACCCGCCCGGAGTGCGCCGCGCATCCCACGGGTTGCGCGTGCCGCGCGGCTCGGATGCGGCGAACTCGGTCGTCACCGTCTTGCCGAGGATCACGGCGCCGGCCTCGCGCAAGACGGCGACACTGGCAGCGTCGCGCCCGCTGCACCAGCCGACAAACAGCGGCGAACCCTGCTCGGTCGGCATGTCGGCGGTCTCGATGATGTCCTTGATGCCGACCGGCATGCCGTCGATCGGCGAGAGAGGCCGGCCGGCGCGCCAGCGCTCGCTGGCTC
>JBOHMF010000071.1:0-13227 GCA_050730055.1 Allostellaceae bacterium | reverse complement strand
GATCGGCGGCGCGCGCCCGCGCCGCCGATCTCGGCCGCACCTATCTGGGGCTCGACGCCGCCGGACGCGAGCGGTTTCTGCACCTGCTCGCCCGCGAGTTCGATGTCGATCGCAAGGAGGTCGATCGCTGCTGCGCCGCGCTGATCGAAGCCTCGGGGCCGGCCGAGCGGACGGCCGCCGAGGCGGCGCTGCGCACCGCGCTGGAGCCGCCGCGGATCACCCTGTTGCGCCAGTTCAATGCGCTCCCCGAGGGGGTCAAGTTTCTCGTCGATCGGCGCGCCGAACTGTTGGATCTGGGGGCGCGCGATCCGCTCCTGCGCGCGCTCGCCGACGACCTGCGCCGGCTCCTGGCCAACTGGTTTGACATCGGCTTTCTGGAACTGCACCGGATCAGCTGGGAATCGCCTGCCTCGCTGCTCGAAAAGCTGATGCTCTACGAGGCGGTGCACGAGATCCGCGGTTGGACCGATCTGAAGAACCGGCTCGAAGCCGATCGCCGCTGCTTTGCCTTTTTTCACCCGCGCATGCCGGACGAACCGCTCATCTTTGTCGAGGTGGCGCTGGTTTCCGGGATGGCTGACAACATTCATGCGCTATTGGACGAGACCGCGCCGATCGGCGACCCGCGCGCCGCCGACGGGGCGGCCTTTTATTCGATCTCGAACTGCCAGCGCGGTCTCGTCGGCATCAGCTTTGGCGATTTTCTGATCAAGCGGGTGGTGGAT
Source organism: Allostellaceae bacterium (assembly GCA_050730055.1). GTDB lineage: Bacteria > Pseudomonadota > Alphaproteobacteria > ATCC43930 > CGMCC-115725 > AP-15. Next base: position 12,502 of record JBOHMF010000071.1, on the reverse strand, counting down.
GCGCTGGCGCAGGAACTGCCGCGCCTCAAAATCTTTGCCACCCTGTCGCCGGCGCCGGGGTTTCGCGCCTGGCTGGAGCGCCAGCGCGGCGAGGAGCTATTGGCGCCCGGCGAGCGCACGGCGTTGCAGCAGGTGGCCGGCGAGGGGGCCGAGATTGCGGCGCTGCTCGACCGTCCGGACTGGCACGAGGAGCCGCCGCTTGCCGCCGCCTTGCGCGAGCCGCTGCTGCGGCTGGGCGCGCGCTACCTCGTGCACGAGCGCTCGGCGCGCGGGCGCGCTCTCGATCCCGTGGCGCATTTCCACCTCTCCAACGGGGCGCGGGTCGAGCGGCTCAACTGGCTCGGCGACATCTCGCCCAAGGGGTTGCAGCAATCCGCCGGGATCATGGTCAACTATCTCTACCGCTCGGGCGACATCGAGGCCAATCACGAAGCCTATCGCGGCGAGGGCAGGGTGGCCGCTTCGGCGGCGATCCGGGCGCTCGCCCGCGCCGGCTGAGCCCGCGGCCGTGATGGTCGCGCTCGCAGACCGAGCGTGGGGGCGATCGAGCAATGCGATCCTCGGACCGTGCGGCGCCGGTCGGCCGGTGTTGCGCCCGGGATACCGGGTCCGCCGGGGCGGCGGGTTTCGCTACGCTGGAGCCCTCCTGCATGGTAACAACACGCCGGCTGCGGGCGTGGCGGAACTGGTAGACGCACTGGATTTAGGTTCCAGCGATGCAAATCATGGGGGTTCAAGTCCCTCCGCCCGCATCCCCGCAGGCGCATGCCCTTGATTTTCGCCCCTCGAACGATAGGCCCCATTCATGCAAATAACCGAGACCAACAGCGAAGGCTTGAAGCGCGAGTTCCATATCACGGTGCCGGCGGGTGAGTTGTCGGACAAGGTCACGGAGCGCCTCGATGAGATCGGCCGCTCGGTGCGCATTCCGGGTTTCCGGCCGGGCAAGGTGCCGATGCGCATCCTGCGCCAGCGCTTTGGCTCGGCCGTCCTGGGCGAAGTCTTGCAGAGCACGGTCGAAGGCAGCTCCACCGAGGCGATCCGCGAGCACAACCTGCGCCCGGCGCTGCCGCCCAAGTTTGACGTTGTCTCGTTCAGCGAGGGCGCTGATCTCGAATACAAGATGTCGCTTGAACTGTTGCCCGAGATCCCGCAGACGAGCTTTGCCGATCTCGCCATCGAACGGCTTGCCGTCGAGATCCCCGAGGAGGAGGTCGATCAGGCGGTGACGCGCCTCGCCGAGCAGCAGCGCCAGAGCGAGCCGGTTGCGCGCGCGGCGGCGAGCGGCGATATCGTTGTCATCGATGTCGAGGGCCGGATCGATGACCGCGAGATCCCCGGCGCGGCCGGCACGGATCGGCAGGTCGTGCTCGGCTCCGGCACCCTGATCCCCGGTTTTGAGGATCAGCTCGTGGGGGCAGAGGCCGGCGAGGAGCGCACCGTGCGCGTCCCCTTTCCCGCGGACTATGCCGCCGCCGATCTGGCCGGCAAGGAGGGCGTCTTTACGGTCAAGGTCAAGGAGGTGCGCCAGCTCCTGCCGCCTGCCATCGACGACGCGCTGGCCCAGGCGGTCGGTCTTGAAACCCTTGCCGAGCTGCGTACCGAGATGAAGCAGAGCCTGCAGCGCAACTACGATCTGGCAGCCCGCCTGCGCCTCAAGCGGGCGCTTCTCGACAAGCTTGCCGAGCGCGCCGACTTTCCGGTGCCGCCGGGCATGGTCGATCTCGAATTCGACAACATCTGGGAGCAGTACCAGGCAGCCCGCGAGCGCGAGGGCGCGCAGGGCGCGCAGGGCGGGGAGGCGCCGGAGGAAACGGCCGCATCCGCCGCAACCGGGGAGACCGCGCAGGGTGGGCTCGCCGCGGGCGAGGCGGCAGCCGAGACGACCGATGCGGGCGAAGTGGCAGCCGAGACGACCGATGGGGGCGAGAGCGCCGCCGCACCGGCGCCGGGCGAGCCGGCCGAGGACACGGCGGCCGCCTCGGACGGTTCGGAGAGCGAGGAGGCGCTGAAAGCGGAATACCGCCAAATCGCCGAACGGCGCATCCGGCTCGGTCTCCTTCTGGCGGACATCGGCCGCAGCAACAATATTACCGTCAGCCAGGAAGAGCTGAACCAGGCGTTGGCGCAGGAGGCGCGCCGGCACCCCGGGCACGAGCGGCAGGTCATCGACTACTACCGCCAGAACCCCGGCGCCCTCGCCAATCTGCGCGCGCCGATCCTGGAAGACAAGGTCATCGACTTCATCGTCGAGATGGCCAAGCCGGAGGTGCGCAGGCTGACCCCGCAGGAACTCCTGGCGCTGCCCGAACCCGACAGCGCGGAGGCGCCGCCGGCTTGAGTGTTCTGATCCCCGGTCGCGCCGCCGGCGTGGCCGGTCAACTCCCGAGGAGATTTCTCCCATGCCGGACAGCTTCGCCCCGCAGATGAACACGCTGGTGCCGATGGTGGTCGAGCAGACCAACCGCGGCGAGCGCGCCTACGACATCTATTCGCGCCTCCTGAAAGAGCGCATCATCTTTCTGGTTGGCCCGGTCCACGACGCCGTGGCCAGTCTCATCTGCGCGCAACTGCTGTTTCTCGAGTCGGAAAACCCGAGCAAGGACATCGCCCTTTACATCAACTCGCCGGGCGGGGTGGTGACCTCGGGTCTCGCGATCTATGACACGATGCAGTACATCCGCTCGCCGGTCTCCACCGTGTGCATCGGCCAGGCCGCCTCGATGGGATCGCTGCTGCTCACCGCCGGGGCCAAGGGCAAGCGCTTTGCCCTGCCCAACGCCAATATCATGATCCACCAGCCCTCGGGCGGCGCCCAGGGCCAGGCCACCGACATCGAGATCCAGGCGCGCGAGATCCTGCGGCTGCGCGCCCGGCTCAATGAAATCTATGTGAAGCACACCGGCCAGCCGCTCGAGGTGATCACCAACGCGGTCGAGCGCGACCGCTTTCTGACCCCGCTCGAAGCCAAGGAGTTTGGTCTGATCGACGAGGTCGTCGAAAGCCGGCCCGGCGCCATCGAGGAACGGGTGCGGGCGTGAGGGGCGAGCGGAACCGGATGCCGATTCAGCATGATTAACTGGTTGTTGATACGGCGTGAGACCATATACTTGCCGCGCCGGGGGTGAGCCGCAGATGGGCTCGGCCCCGGCGCGGGCGGCGTTTCTTCGGCCGGTGACGGAGCGGCGATGACCAAATCCAGCGGCGGCGATGCAAAAAATACGCTCTACTGCTCGTTCTGCGGAAAGAGCCAGCACGAGGTCAGGAAACTGATCGCCGGCCCGACCGTGTTCATCTGCGACGAGTGCGTCGAGCTGTGCATGGATATCATCCGCGAGGAGCACAAGACGACGCTCGTCAAGTCGCGCGATGGGGTGCCGGGGCCGCGCGACATCTGCAAGGTGCTCGATGACTATGTGATCGGCCAGGATCACGCAAAGCGCGTGCTGTCGGTCGCCGTGCACAATCATTACAAGCGGCTTGCCCACGGCGCCAAGAACAACGATGTCGAACTGGCGAAATCGAACATCCTCCTCGTTGGTCCGACCGGCTCGGGCAAGACCCTTCTCGCCCAGACGCTCGCGCGCATCATCGATGTGCCGTTCACGATGGCGGACGCGACGACGCTGACTGAGGCCGGCTATGTTGGCGAGGATGTCGAAAACATCATTCTGAAGCTGTTGCAGGCCGCCGACTACAATGTCGAGCGGGCGCAGCGCGGCATTGTCTATATCGACGAGGTCGACAAGATCTCGCGCAAATCGGACAACCCCTCGATCACCCGCGATGTCTCGGGCGAGGGCGTGCAGCAGGCGCTCCTCAAGATCATGGAGGGGACAATCGCCTCGGTGCCGCCGCAGGGCGGACGCAAGCACCCGCAGCAGGAATTCCTGCAGGTCGATACCACCAACATCCTGTTTGTGTGCGGGGGCGCCTTTTCGGGTCTGGAAAAGATCATCGCCCAGCGCCGCCAGGGCACCTCGATCGGTTTTGGCGCCGAGGTGCGCGGCCCCGACGAGCGCAAGACCGGCGAGATCCTGCGCGATCTCGAACCCGAGGATCTCCTGAAATTTGGCCTCATCCCGGAATTTGTCGGCCGCCTGCCGGTGGTGGCGACGCTCGATGATCTTGACGAGGGGGCGCTCGTCGATATCCTGACCAAGCCCAAGAACGCGCTGGTCAAGCAGTACCAGCGGCTGTTCGAAATGGAGGATGTCCGCCTCCAGTTCAACGAGGAGGCGCTGAAGGCGATCTCGCACAAGGCGATCCTGCGCAAGACCGGGGCCCGCGGGCTGCGCTCGATCATGGAAGCGACCCTGCTCGATTCGATGTTCGAGTTGCCGAGTCTCGCTGGCGTCAGCGAGATCGTCATCAATCGGGAAGTCATCGAGGGACGGGCAAAGCCGCTCTACATCTACTCCGACCGCCGCGGCGATGTCGGCACCGGCGCCTGAGCGCCGGTTGTCCACCATCGCAGCGCCTACCCCGGTGGCGCCTACCCCGGTGGCGCCTACCCCGGTGGCGCCTACCCCGGTGGCGCTTGCCCCGGTGGCGCTTGCCCCGATGGCGCTTGCCCCGGTGGCGCTTGCCCCGATGGCGCTTGCCCCGATGGCGCTTGACTGACGGCTGGCCCGGGCCAACGTTAGGGATCAAGACCCAATCCTCACCGCTCCGGTCGGTTCGGAGCGGTCCTTGGCAAAAGAGGGATCATGTCAGAAATCGCGCGCGGTGCGCTTTATCCCGTCCTGCCTCTCCGCGACATCGTCGTGTTCCCGCACATGATCGTGCCGCTCTTTGTCGGCCGCGAGAAATCGGTGCGCGCGCTCGAGGACGTGATGAAGGACGACAAGCAGATCCTGCTGGTCACCCAGAAGAACGCGGCCCAGGACGATCCCGCGCCCGCCGACATCTATGCGGTCGGCTCGATCGGCACGGTGCTGCAACTCCTCAAGCTGCCGGACGGCACGGTCAAGGTGCTGGTCGAGGGCGGGCAGCGGGCGCGTCTCACCCGGTTTACCGACAACGAACTGTTCTTTCAGGCCGAGGCCGAAGCGATTGTCGAGAAGCCCGGCGAGCACCAGGAAGTGGAAGCGCTGGCCCGCACCGTGGTCGCGCAGTTCGAGCAGTACATCAAGCTCAACAAGAAAATCCCGCCCGAGGTTCTGGTCTCGATCAACCAGATCGAGGACCCCGCCAAGCTGGCCGATACGGTGGCCTCGCACCTGACCCTCAAGATCCCGGAAAAGCAGGAGCTTCTGGAGACCGAAGCGGTGCCGGAGCGGCTTGAGAAGGTGTACAGCTACATGGAGGGCGAGATCGGCGTCCTTCAGGTCGAGAAGCGCATCCGCAGCCGGGTCAAGCGCCAGATGGAGAAGACCCAGCGCGAGTACTACCTGAACGAGCAGCTCAAGGCGATCCAGAAGGAATTGGGCGAGGGTGAGGACGGCCGCGACGAGATGGCCGAACTCGAGGAACGCATTACCAAGACCAAGTTCTCCAAGGAAGCCCGCGAGAAGGCCACCGCCGAACTCAAAAAGCTCAAGAGCATGAGTCCGATGTCGGCCGAGGCGACGGTCGTGCGCAACTATCTCGACTGGCTCTTATCGGTGCCGTGGAACAATCGCACCCGGATCAAGCGCGACATCGTCAGCGCCGAGAAGGTGCTGAATGCCGACCATTTCGGGTTGGAGAAGGTCAAGGAGCGCATTCTCGAATACCTCGCGGTGCAGCAGCGCATGAAAAAGATGAAGGGGCCGATCCTGTGTCTGGTCGGGGCCCCCGGCGTCGGCAAGACCTCGCTCGGCAAATCGGTGGCGCGCGCGACGGGCCGCAACTTTGTCCGCATGTCGCTGGGCGGGGTGCGCGACGAGGCCGAGATCCGCGGCCACCGCCGCACCTATATCGGCTCGATGCCGGGCAAGATCCTGCAGGGCATGAAAAAGGCCAAGTCGTCAAACCCGCTGTTTCTGCTGGACGAGGTCGACAAGCTCGGCAGCGACTGGCGCGGCGATCCCTCCTCGGCCCTCCTCGAAGTCCTCGATCCCGAGCAGAACTCGACCTTTAACGACCACTATCTGGAGGTCGACTACGATCTGTCGGACGTGATGTTTGTGACGACGGCGAATACGCTGCGCATTCCGCAGCCGCTCCTGGACCGCATGGAGATCATTCGCATCCCCGGCTATACCGAGGATGAAAAGGTCGAGATCGCCCGCCGCCATCTCATCTCCAAGCAGATGTCGGCGCACGGGCTGAAAAAGGTCGAGTGGGCGATCACCGACGAGGCGCTGCGCGACATCATCCGCTACTACACGCGCGAGGCCGGGGTGCGCAATCTCGAACGCGAACTGGCCAACCTGACCCGCAAGGCGATCAAGGACATCCTGATGACCAAGGCCGACCGGGTCGCGGTGACCCGGCGCAACCTGGCAAAATATGCCGGGGTGCGGCGCTTCCGCTTTGGCGAGGTCGAGGCCGAGGACATGGTCGGGGTTACCACTGGCCTTGCCTGGACCGAGGTTGGCGGCGAACTCCTGACGATCGAGGCGGTCACGCTGCCCGGCAAGGGGCGGATCACCGCAACCGGCAAGCTCGGCGATGTCATGAAGGAATCGGTGCAGGCCGCGGAAAGCTTTGTCAAATCGCGCAGCCACGTCTTTGGCATCAAGCCGACCCTGTTTGAGAAAAGGGACATCCACGTCCACGTGCCGGAAGGCGCGACGCCAAAGGACGGGCCGTCGGCCGGGGTGGGGATGGTCAGTTCGATCGTCTCTGTGATGACCGGCATTCCGGTCCGGCGCGACATCGCGATGACCGGCGAGATCACCCTGCGCGGGCGCGTCCTGCCGATCGGCGGCCTCAAGGAAAAGCTGCTGGCGGCCCTGCGCGGCGGGCTGAAGACGGTGCTGATCCCCAAGGAGAACGAGAAGGATCTCGCGGAGATTCCCGACAACGTCAAGCGCGGGCTGCGCCTGATTCCCGTCGCCACGGTCGATGAACTCCTGGCCGAGGCCCTGGTCCAGCCGCTGACGCCGCTGCCGTGGCCGGAAGACCCCGAACCCGAGGCGGTTCTTCCCGCTCCGGGTGAGGAGCGGTCTGGCATTGTAACGCACTGATTGAATTGGCCGGTCGCGGTTGGACCCGCGGTCGGCCCTTCGCAATTCCGGAAAGAGGCTCGTAAGACCCGAAAATGTTTCGGTTTGCTCGTTGCGCCGGCGTTGACCGGGTCGCCGCTGCACCCTAAACTCCGCCGCGAACTGGCCCGAGGTCCCGATCCAGTACACCCAGGGGGGCAGACCGTGAACAGGAACGAGCTTGTCGAAGCCGTCGTCAGCCGGACGGAATTGCGCAAATCAGAGGCCAGCAAGGCCGTCGATGCGGTTTTCGAATCAATCGGCGATGCGCTCAAGGGCGGCGACGAAGTTCGCCTGGTGGGGTTTGGCACCTTTTCGGTCGCCGCGCGCGCCGCCTCGGAAGGGCGCAACCCGCGCACCGGGGAGAAGATCAAGATTGCCGCCTCAAAGCAGGCCAAGTTCAAGCCGGGCAAGGGGCTGCGCGATTCGCTGAACGGCTGAGGCGCCGGGCGTTCCAGCCGGCCGTCGCGGCGCCGTGCCGCGGCAAAGACGGGCGATTAGCTCAGCGGGTAGAGCATCTCGTTTACACCGAGGGGGTCGGGGGTTCGAATCCCTCATCGCCCACCCTGCTCCCCTGCCTGGAGACTGGCAGCTTGAGGAGCGCGCGGGATACGTCACGCAACGCCGCAATCCCGAGGCCCGGCTCGACACCCCTCCCTTGACACCCTTCCGGGGCGGCGCTAGGAGTGACCGCCGCGGCCGAAGGCTGCGGGGGTGTAGCTCAGTTGGTTAGAGCGCCGGCCTGTCACGCCGGAGGCCGCGGGTTCAAGTCCCGTCACTCCCGCCATCGCCGAGCGCCGGCCGACCTCGCTGCGCCGCAATAGGGGGTGGCGCGGCCTTCCGGCTTCCGGAACGCCAAGACCGCCCCATATCTCTATGGCAGAAATGACGCGAGTCCTTCTGCCCCTGCTGCGTTGCAGCGGGCAAACCGAGTGAGCGGTTTTGATGGCAAGCCTGCTGCGCCCGTACTTCCCGATCCTGATTTTCCTCCTGATTGCCGGCGCCATCGCCGTGGCGATGGTCACGGCCTCCCTCATTATCGCCCGGCAGCGACCCGACAGCGAGAAGCTGTCGCCCTACGAGTGCGGCTTTGCCCCGTTTGAGGATGCCCGCATCCGCTTCGACGTGCGCTATTACCTCGTGGCCATCCTGTTCATCATCTTTGATCTCGAGGTTGCCTTTCTGTTTCCCTGGGCGGTCTCGCTCGGCGACATCGGGCTGTTCGGGTTCTGGGCCATGATCGGGTTTCTCGCGGTGCTGACCATCGGCTTTGTCTATGAATGGAAAAAGGGGGCGCTTGAATGGGAATGAGCGACACCATCGCCCGACCGCCCGCGCCGTCGGCCGCGGGCCGCGCACTGTCGCGGGCGGCAACCGAACCCGGCACCAATCGGGGCTATGTGCTGGCCAGACTCGATGATGTGGTCAATTGGGCGCGCAGCGGCTCGTTATGGCCGATGACCTTTGGCCTTGCGTGCTGCGCCGTCGAGATGATGCACACCGGGGCCAGCCGCTATGACCTCGATCGCTTTGGCGTCGTTTTTCGCGCCAGCCCGCGCCAGGCCGACGTGATGATCGTCGCCGGAACCTTGTGCAACAAGATGGCGCCGGCTCTGCGCAAGGTCTATGACCAGATGGCCGAGCCGCGCTGGGTCATCTCGATGGGGTCGTGTGCCAACGGCGGCGGCTACTACCACTATTCCTATTCCGTCGTGCGCGGGTGCGATCGCATCGTCCCGGTCGATGTCTATGTGCCCGGGTGCCCGCCGACGGCGGAGGCGCTGCTCTATGGCGTCCTCCTGTTGCAGAAGAAGATCCGGCGCACCCGCAATTTCGCTCGCTGATCCGATGACGCAAACCCTCGAAGCCCTTGCCGAGCACGTGCGGGCCGCCTTGCCCGACGCCGTCCTCGGCAGCGAAATCCGCTATGGCGAGTTGTGCGTTCGCATAACCGGCGAGAGCCTCCCGCGGGTGATGCGCTTTCTGCGCGACGACGAGAGCTGCCGGTTCACCGTGCTCGTCGATCTCTGCGGGGTTGATTATCCCGATCGGGAGCGGCGTTTTGAGGTCGTCTATAATCTTCTCAGCATGGACCTCAACCAGCGCATCCGCATCACCCTCGAAGCCGGCGAGAATGAGCCGGTGCCCTCGCTCGTCGCGCTCTACAGTTGCGCCGGCTGGTGGGAGCGCGAGAGCTGGGATCTCTACGGCATCCTCTTTGCCGGCAACCCCGATCTGCGCCGCATCCTGACCGATTACGGCTTTGACGGCCATCCGCTGCGCAAGGACTTTCCCCTGACCGGCTATGTCGAACTGCGTTACGACGAGGAGGAGAAACGGGTCGTCTATGAGCCGGTCAAATTGACCCAGGAGTTTCGCAGTTTCGACTTTCTGTCACCATGGGAGGGGATGGACCGCATCCTGCCGGGTGACGAGAAGGCCGCAGCGCCGGAGGACAAGGGATGAGCGAGGATCGGCCCGGGGAAGCCCTGGGGGAAGCCCGGCCCGTGCCGGACAGCGCCCTTGAAGGACCGGCGCGCATCAAGAACTTCATGATGAATTTCGGACCGCAGCATCCGGCCGCGCACGGGGTCATGCGTCTGGTGCTGGAAATGGACGGTGAGACCATCGAGCGCGCCGATCCGCATATCGGCCTCCTCCATCGCGGCACCGAGAAGCTGATCGAGTACAAGACCTATCTGCAGGCGATCCCCTATTTCGACCGGCTCGACTATGTCTCGCCGATGTGCCAGGAGCACGCCTTTGCGCTCGCCGTCGAGAAGCTCATGGGGATCACGCCGCCGCCGCGCGCGCAGTACATCCGCGTGCTGTTCGCCGAGATCACCCGCATTCTCAACCACCTGCTGAACGTGACCGCGTTTGCCCTCGATGTCGGGGCATTGACGCCGTTTCTCTGGGGGTTTGAGGAACGCGAGCGGCTGATGGAGTTCTACGAGCGGGTCTCGGGGGCGCGGCTCCATGCCAATTATTTTCGTCCGGGCGGTGTCCACATGGACCTGCCGGCGGGGCTCGCCGAGGATATCCTCGCGTTTTGCGACAGCTTTCCGCAGACCATCGACGACATCGAGGTGCTGCTGACCGACAACCGCATCTTCAAGGAGCGCACCGTCGATATCGGCGTCGTCAACGCCCGGGAGGCGGCCGATTGGGGCTTCTCGGGGCCGATGCTGCGCGCCTCGGGAGTGGCCTGGGACCTGCGCCGGGCGCAGCCCTACGATGCCTACGACCGGGTCGAGTTCGACGTGCCGATCGGCAAGAACGGCGACTGCTACGACCGCTATCTGGTGCGCATCGAGGAGATGCGGCAATCGCTGCGCATCATGCGCCAGACGCTCGAAGCGATGCCGGAAGGGCCGATCAAGATCGATGACAACAAGGTGGCGCCGCCGTCGCGTGCCGAGATGAAGCGCTCGATGGAAGCGTTGATCCATTTTTTCAAGCTCTATACCGAGGGCTACCACGTACCGGCCGGCGCGACCTATACCGCAGTCGAGGCGCCCAAGGGCGAGTTTGGCGTCTATCTTGTCTCTGACGGCACCAACCGCCCGTACCGCTGCAAGATCCGCGCGCCCGGTTTTGCCTTTTTGCAGGCGACCGACTTCATGTCGCGCGGGCATATGCTGGCCGATATCGTCGCCATCATCGGCTCGATGGACATCGTTTTTGGCGAGATCGACCGATGAGCGCGGCGCATGGCGGAGAGGGGCCGGCGGAGTTCATATTCACTCCGGAAAATCTGGAAAAGGCGCAGGCGCATATCGCCAAATACCCGCCCGGGCGGCAGGCGAGCGCCGTCCTCGCCCTCCTCGATCTGGCCCAGCGCCAGGAAGGTTGGGTGTCGCAGGCGGCGATGGACCGGGTCGCGGAGATGCTCGGCATGGCGCCGATCCGGGTCTATGAGGTCGCCAGTTTCTATACGATGTTCAATCTGCGTCCGGTCGGGCGCTATCTGTTGCAGGTCTGTACGACGACGCCGTGCTGGCTGCGCGGATCAGACGAGGTGGTTCGGGCCTGCGAAATGAAACTCGGCATCGCTGTCGGCCAAACCACGACGGACGGTCTCTTCACGCTTGTCGAGGTTGAATGCCTCGGCGCCTGCGTCAACGCGCCGATTCTGCAGGTCAATGACGATTACTACGAGGATCTCGACGGCGCCGCGACCGCGGCGCTGATCGATGCGTTGAGGGCGGGAAGCCCGCCGCCGCCCGGCTCGGCCATCGGCCGGCACGGTTCGGAGCCCGTGGGCGGACGCACGACGCTCTCGCCTCCGCCCGCCGCTGCCAAGGAATAGGACCGCCCATGCTTGCCGATCGCGACCGCATCTTTACCAATCTCTACGGCCAGGAGGATTGGCGCCTTGCCGGCGCCCGCCGCCGCGGCGACTGGGACGGCACCAGGGAGCTGATCGCCAAGGGCCGCGACTGGATTGTCAATGAGGTCAAGGAATCGGGGTTGCGCGGACGCGGCGGCGCCGGCTTTCCCACCGGTCTCAAATGGTCGTTCATGCCCAAGGAGAGCGAGCAGCCGACCTATGTGGTGATCAATGCCGACGAGAGCGAACCCGGCACTTGCAAGGATCGCGACATCATCCGCAACGAACCGCACAAGCTCCTCGAAGGGGCGCTGCTGGCCGGCGCGGGGATGGGCGCCCATCACTGCTATATCTACATCCGCGGCGAATTCTACAACGAGGCGGTGCGGTTGCAGGCGGCGATCGAGGAGGCCACTGCGGCCGGTCTTCTCGGCCCCAATGCCTGCGGCTCGGGCTGGGATTTTGACCTCAAGCTGCACCGCGGCGCCGGCGCCTACATCTGCGGCGAGGAGATGGGCCTTCTGGAGAGCCTCGAAGGCAAGAAGGGCCAGCCGCGCCTGAAACCGCCGTTCCCGGCCGGGGTCGGTCTCTACGGTTGCCCGACGACGGTGAACAATGTCGAATCGATCGCCGTCGCTCCCGCGATCCTGAAGCGCGGCGCCGCGTGGTTTGCCGGGATCGGCCGGCCGCGCAACACCGGGACCAAGGTCTTTTGCATCTCCGGTCATGTCAACCGGCCGTGCAATGTCGAAGAGGCGATGGGCATTCCCCTGCGGGAGTTGATCGAGCGCCACGCCGGCGGGGTGCGCGGCGGCTGGGACAATCTTCTCGCGGTCATTCCCGGCGGCTCGTCGGTGCCGGTCATCCCAAAGGCGGTCTGCGAGGAGGTGCTGATGGATTTTGACAGCCTCGTCGCGGTCAAGAGCGGTCTTGGCACCGCGGCGGTCATCGTCATGGACAAATCGACCGACATCGTCAAAGCGATCGCGCGTCTCTCCAAATTCTACAAGCACGAGAGCTGCGGCCAGTGCACCCC
>JBOHMF010000070.1:0-13275 GCA_050730055.1 Allostellaceae bacterium | reverse complement strand
ACCCGCTGCCACTGCTCATCACTCAAGACGCTGCGATCCAAGGCGAGCCTCTGCTTTCCGGTCTGGCGGTCAAAACCGCAGGCCAGAGAGATCCTCTTGGATCAGCTAAATGTCAACAGGCCCTAATTAAGTACAGCAGTAATGATGGCATAGCTTTATGGCAAACGTGGTGACCATCAATCGCCCCGACATTGTCGCCCTAATCGAGCGGGCCGCGAACAAGCTGACCCGCGGCAACAAGACCGAGGTCGTCGCCCTCGCCGTGCAGCGCTTGCTGGAGGCGGACGCCCGCGCCGGCTCCCTGTTTGGAGCGCATCGCGGGTCGGTCCGGGTTCGCGAGGGGGTCGATCTGACGTGCCCGACACTCGATACCGTCCCCGATGCCGAGACCGGACGCGAGATCGAGCGGTGACGGATCGCCTGCTGCTCGACACCTACATCGTCCTGTGGCTCGACAGCGGCGACGAGCGGCTCTCGATCACCACCCGCGCCCTGATCGACGACTGCTGGCGGAACGGCGGAACCCTGTATTTCAGTGCCGTCACAGCATGGGAAATCGCGCTGCTCGTCGATACCGGACGGGTCGATCTCGACAGCCCTCCCAAGGAGTGGGTCGAGCGGTTTCTTGACCGCCCTGGCATCGAGCCTGTGCCGCTCGGCTGGCGTGCCGCCTGCCAAGCCTTATCGACTGCATCCTCTCGCTCACCGCGATCCCGCCGATCGGCTGCTGATCGCGACGGCGATCGATCTGGGCTGCCCGCTCGTCACCTATGACGAGCGGATCGCCGGCTTCGCCGGAATGCACGGCCGCCAATACGGCTTTGTTATCCTCGCCTGATCGGAAGCAGGTGCTATCCTCGCTGAGTGAACAGGAGGGAGCGCGTCATGGCAGGATCAGAGGGACCTTATGTCGGGCGCTCGCTGCTGCGGCGCGAGGACCGGCGGCTGTTGCGCGGCGAGGGGCAGTTTGTCGCCGATCTGGTGCTGCCGCGCATGCTTCATGCCGTCCTGGTGCGCAGCCCGCGCGCCCATGCCCGCATCCGCGCGGTCGATCTGTCCCGCGCCGCGGCGATGCCGGGGGTCGCCTGCACACTCTCCGGCGCCGATCTGCTGCCGCTCTTGCCGCCGGTGCCGGAGACGCAGATCGCCCTGCCGAGCAAATGGCGCGCCGCGATCCAGCACAGCTTTCTCAACCCGCGCGAGCCGGTGCTGGCGCACGACAAGGCGCGCCACGTCGGCGAGGCGCTCGCCGTCATTGTCGCCGAGACCCGCGAACAGGCCGAAGATGCGGCCGAGCAGGTCGGGCTCGACCTCGAACCCTTGCCGGCGGTCATTGATCCCGAGCAGGCGCTCGCCCCCGATGCGCCGATCATCCATGAGCGCTTTGGCACAAATCTGCTCGGCGCGTTCTCGGTCGAGAAGGGCGCCGTCGCGACCGCGCTCGCCGCCGCCCCGCACCGCTTGAAGCGCCGCCTCTACCATCACCGCTATACCGGGATGCCGCTCGAATGCCGCGGCGTCGTTGCCGCCCATGATCGGCGCACCGGCGCGGTGACGATCTGGTCGTCAACCCAGATGGTGCATGCGGTGCGCCATGAGGCCGCCCATATCCTCAACCTGCCGGAGGCGCGCGTGCGCGTCGTCGCGCTCGATGTCGGCGGCGGGTTTGGGGTCAAGGGTCACGTCTATCCCGAGGATCTGCTGATCCCCTTTCTCGCCAGACGGCTCGGGCGGCCGGTGCGCTGGATCGAGGACCGCCGCGAGCACCTGATTGCCGCGACCCATTCGCGCGACCAGATCCACGATGTCGAGATCGGTTTTGACGGGGCGGGCCACATCCTCGCGCTGCGCGACGATTTTCTCGTCGATAGCGGCGCCTGGAACCCGGTCGGCGCCGGGATCGCCTACAACACCGCCGCCCATCTGATGGGGCCTTACAAGATCGACAATTTTGCGGCGACGGGGCGCCTCGCCGTCACCACCAAGACCCCGAACGCGCCCTACCGCGGCGCCGGGCGGCCGGAAGCCGCCTTTGCGACCGAGCGCATGATCGATCTGGTCGCCGCGACCCTTGGGCTGGAGCCGGCCGAGGTGCGCCGGCGCAACATGATCGAAGCCGAGGCGATGCCGTATCGCGTCGGCATCCCCTACCGCGACGGCGAGCCGATCGTCTACGACAGCGGCGACTATCCGGGCGGGCTCGAACAGGCGCTCGCCGCGCTCGGCGGTCTCGACGCGTTCCGCCGGCGCCAGCGCGTGGCGCGCGCCGAGGGCCGCTATCTCGGCCTTGGCCTTGGTTGCTATGTCGAGGGCACCGGGGTCGGCCCATTTGAGAGCGCGAGCGTGCGCATCGACCCTTCGGGTCAGATCCATATTGCCGCGGGCGCCTGCCCGCAAGGTCAGGGGATGGAAACCGTCTATGCCCAGATTGCCGCCGATCTGTGGCAGGTCGATCCCGCCGATGTCGTCGTTTCCCTCGCCGATACGGCCGCGATCGCGACCGGTTTTGGCACGGTCGCCAGCCGCAGCACGGTCACGGTGTCGGGCGGTCTCCATGAGGCGAGCGCGCGGCTCCGGGAGAAGGTCTTTGCCATCGCCGCTCATCTGCTGGAATGCGCTCCGGCCGATCTCGAACTGCGCGCCGGCGGGGTCGGCGTCGTCGGGGTGCCGGGCGCGGCGCTAAGCCTTGCCAAGATCGCGGCGGCGGCGCGGCCGGGCTGGGATCATGGCCGCCCGCCCAATGTCGCCGCCGGGCTTGAGGAAATCTCCTACTGGGAGCCGCCGACCGTCACCTGGAGCGCGGCCGTGCATGCCGCGATCGTCGCGGTCGATATCGAGACCGGCCGGGTCGCGGTCGAGACCTATGCGGTCGCGCATGATTGCGGCGTCGTCGTCAATCCGCTGCTGGTCGAGGGCCAGGTCAGGGGCGGCACCGTGCAGGGGATCGGCGGGGCCCTCTGCGAGGCGCTCGCCTATGACCGGGAAGGCCAGCTGCTCTCCGGATCGCTCCTCGATTATGCCCTGCCCAAAGCCGACGATGTCCCGGCCATCGCGATCGTCCACCAGCACTCGCGCTCGCCGTTGAACCCGCTCGGGGTCAAGGGGGTCGGCGAGGGCGGCGCGGTGGCCCCGCCGGCGGCGATCGCCAACGCGGTATGCGACGCGCTGCGGCCATTTGGCGTCGAGTTCAACGCGACGCCGCTGACCGCCGAGCGGATTGTCGCGGCGCTGCGCGACCGCGGGTGATCATCTGCGTTGCCCAAACCGGGAAGATCGGTTAACCAAAGATTCACCGCGGGGCGCCACTCCTGAAAAAAGCGCGGCGCCCGCCGGGAGGCGCAGGGCGGCCCGAAAGAGGCGATGACATGGATGAACGGGAGTTTCGGCGGCTGATCGCGGCGCTCAGGGAGGGCCGCGTGTCGCGCCGCACCGTCCTCGGCCGGCTCGTCGGCCTCGGTCTCGCCGCGCCCTTTGCCAATCTGCTCCTCATCGATGCCGGCGCGGCGCAGACCGCGGGCAGCGCAGCCTATGCGCCAAAAAAGGCGGGCGGCGGCGGCACGCTGAAGACGCTGTGGTGGGAGGCGCCGACCCTCCTCAATCCGCACTTCGCGGTCGGCACCAAGGACCAGGACGCCTCGCGCATCTTTTATGAGCCGCTGGCCTCCTGGGATGCCGACGGGCTCCTGGTGCCGATCCTCGCCACCAAGGTGCCGAGCCGCGAGGACGGCGATGTCGCCGCCGACGGCAAGTCGGTGATCTGGCGGATCAAGAAGGGGGTGACATGGCACGACGGCCAGCCGTTCACCGCCGACGATGTCGTCTTCAACTGGCAATACGCCACCGACCCGGCGACCGCGGCGACGACGATCGGCGCCTACAAGGACACGATGGTCGAAAAGCTCGACCCGTTCTCGGTGCGCGTCCGCTTTGCCAAGCCGACCCCGTTCTGGGCGATGCCGTTTGTCGGCACTTTGGGCATGATCATCCCAAAGCACCTGTTCGCGGCGTACACGGGGGTCAAATCCCGCCAGGCGCCAGCCAATCTGAAACCGGTCGGCACCGGTCCCTACCGCTTTGTCTCCTTCACTCCGGGCGATCTTGTGCGGGGGGAGCGCAACCCGTCCTATCACGAGCCCGACCGGCCGTATTTTGACGCGATCGAGATGAAGGGCGGAGGCGACGCCGTCTCGGCGGCGCGCGCCGTCATCCAGACCGGCGAATATGATTACGCCTGGAACCTGCAGGTCGAGGACGAAATCCTGTCGCGGCTGGAAAAGACCCCGGACGCGCACGGCCGTGTCGCGCTTTACGAGGGCGGCGCGGTCGAGCACATCGAGCTCAACAGCACCGACCCGTGGACCGTGGTGGACGGCGAGTTTTCGAGCGCCAAGACAAAGCACCCGCTGCTCTCCGATCCGGCCGTGCGTGAGGCGCTCGGCCTGCTCATCGATCGCGACGGGGTGCACAAATACATCTACGGCCGCACGGGTCTCGCGACCGGCAATTACATCAACAATCCCAAGCCGTTCGTGTCAAAAAACACACGCTGGGAGTTCAATGTCCAGAAGGCCAATGAGGTGCTCGACGCGGCCGGCTGGAAGCGCGGCGCCGACGAGGTGCGCGCCAAGGACGGCAAGCGGCTCAAGCTCGTCTTTCAAACCTCGGTCAACGCACCGCGCCAGCAGAACCAGGAGATCATCAAGCAGGACTGCGCCAAGGCCGGCATTGCCATGGAGCTCAAGGCAATCACGGCATCGGTCTACTTCTCCTCCGATGTCGCCAATCCCGACACCTACAGGAAGTTCCACGCTGATCTGCAAATGTATACGATCGGGATGGCGGCGCCCGATCCGCAGGACTTCATGCGGCAATTCCTGTCCTCGGAGATCGCGCAGAAATCCAACAAGTGGCAGGGCCGCAACGTGACGCGCTGGCACAGCCCGCAATACGACGCGCAGTTTCACGCCGCCGAGAGCGAGCTCGATCCGGTGAAGCGCGCCGCGCTCTTTATCAAGATGAATGATATGGTGGTCGGCGACCATGCCGTGATCCCGGAGATTTATCGGCTCGGGGTCTCGGGGATCGCCAAGAACCTGAAGCTGGCGTTGAGCGGCTGGGACAGCAACTTCTCCTTTCTCAAGGACTGGTATCGCACAACCACGTGACGGCCGCCCATGGCCGGCCTTGCGGGCCGCCTCGCAAGCGGGGTCGGACGGGCGGGCGCCCGGGTGAGGAACGGCGGTCATGGGCCGGTATCTGCTGCGGCGCCTGGCGATCGCGATCCCGAGCCTCCTGGGGATCAGCTTGGTGCTGTTTGTCATTCTGGCGCTGGCGCCGGGCGACCCGTTCAGCGAACTGGCGACCAACCCGGATATTCCGGCCTCGGTCGCCGCCCATCTGCGCGCGCAGTTCGGCCTCGACGATCCGATCTGGCTGCGCTACCTGCACTGGCTCGCCGCCATGCTGCACGGCGACTGGGGGTTTTCCTTTGCCAGCCGGGTCGATGTGTCCCGGCTGATCCTGGAGCGTCTGCCGACGACGCTCTTTGTGATCGGCTCCTCGCAGGTGGTGGCGCTCTTTATCGCACTGCCGATCGGCATTCTCGCCGCGGTCAAGCCGTATTCGCTGTTTGACCAGATCGCCAGCACCAGCGCCTTTATCGGCTTCTCGCTGCCGACGTTTTTCACCGGCCTCCTGTTCATCCTCTTGTTCAGCATCGATCTCGGCTGGCTCCCGTTTGTCTATCGCGCCGATCTCGGCGTCGCCGGCTGGCAGTGGGTCTGGCAGGAGTTCCGTCAGGCGGTGATGCCGGTCGCCGTGCTGGCCCTGTTTCAGGGCGCTTCGTGGATGCGCTATGTGCGCGCGGCGGTGCTCGACGTCATCCGCCTCGACCATGTCACCACCGCCCGCGCCAAAGGGCTTCCCGAGCGCGTGGTGGTGGCAAAGCATGTCGTGCGCAATGCGCTCGCGCCGATCGTCACGATTGTCGCCTTGCAGATGCCGGCGGTGTTTGGCGGCGCCATCGTCACCGAGCAGATCTTTCGCGTTCCCGGCATCGGATCGCTCTTGATCAGCGCCATCCTGGCCAACGACACTCCGGTCATCATGGCGGTCAGCTTTGTTTTTGCCTGTCTGGTCATCGTGTTCAACGTGGTTGCCGATCTTCTTTATGGCTGGCTCGACCCTCGCATCGCCTACCGCTAGCGACCGGATAGAGGCCGCCCGCGCCCTCTCGCCCGGCCGCGAATCCTGGCGCCGCTTTCGCCGCCACCGGCTGGCGGTGGCGGGCGCGGTCGTGCTCCTGGCGATGATCGGCGCGGTGCTGATCGGACCCTTTCTGTGGCGCGTGCCGATCGGCCAGATCGATTTTGCCACCCGTCTGGCGGGGCCGTCCTGGACCCATCCGCTCGGCACCGACAATCTCGGCCAGGATCTCCTGGCCCGCATGCTCTATGGCGGGCGCATCTCGCTGGCGGTCGGGTTTGCCGCGATGCTGGTGGCGCTCATCGCCGGGACCGCGATCGGGGCGCTCGCCGGCACCGCCCGCGGCGCTCTCGACATGGCGCTGATGTGGCTGACCGACCTGTTTTTATCGCTGCCGCAACTGCCGCTCCTGCTCCTGATCATCTATCTGTTCCGCGAGGCACTGGTCAAACGGGTCGGGACCCAGTTCGGCATCTTTCTGCTGATCGTCACGGTGATCGGCGGGTTCCGCTGGATGCCGGTGGCGCGCCTCGTGCGCGCCCAGTTTCTCTCGCTGCGCGAGAAGGAGTTTGTCGAAGCGGCGCGCGCGCTTGGCGCCAGCCAATGGCGCCAGGTGATGCGGCACATCCTGCCCAATTCGCTGGGACCGGTGATCGTCGCCGGCACCATCGAGGTGGCCAACGCGATCATCGCCGAATCGACCCTGTCCTTTCTCGGCCTCGGCTTTCCGCCCGACATCCCGACCTGGGGGCGTCAGCTCTACGACGCCAAGGACTATCTCGACATCGCGCCGCACTGGGCGATGTGTGCCGGCGGCGCGATCTTTCTCGCCGTGCTGGCGATCAATTTTGTCGGCGACGGGTTGCGCGACGCGCTCGATCCGCGCAAGGTCATGTGAGGTGTCCCCGCTCCTCGAAATCCGCGGCCTCAAGGTGCAGTTCGCCACCGGCGGGGGTGTCGTGCAGGCGGTTGACGGGGTCGATCTCGCGCTTGCTCCCGGCGAGACCCTGGGGGTTGTCGGCGAGTCGGGTTGCGGCAAGACGGTCACCGCGCTGTCGATCCTGAAGCTGATCCCGATGCCGCCCGGGCGCATCGCCGGCGGCGCGATCCTGTGGCGGGGGCGCGATCTCGTGCCGCTCGCCGGCGCGGCGCTCGCGCGGGTGCGCAGCAAGGAAATCGGCATCGTCTTTCAGGAGCCGATGACCGCGCTCAACCCGGTCTATACGGTCGTCGCCCAGATCGCCGAAACCCTGCGCCGGCACGAGAGGCTCGGTCGGCACGCAGCGCGGGACAAGGCGGTCGAGATGCTGCGCCTCGTCCAGATCCCCAGCCCCGAGCGCCGGGTGCGCGACTACCCGCACCAGTTCTCGGGCGGCCAGCGCCAGCGCGCGATGATCGCGATGGCGCTCGCCTGTGCGCCGCAACTCCTGATCGCCGACGAGCCGACGACCGCGCTCGACGTGACCATCCAGGCGCAGATCCTCGATCTCATCGCCGAGATGAAGGCGCGGCTCGGCATGGCGGTGATGCTGATCACCCATGCGATGGGCGTCGTCGCCGAGACGGCCGAGCGCGTCGTCGTCATGTATGCCGGCCGGGTGGTCGAGGAGGCGCCGGTCGGCGAACTCTTTGCCCGGCCGCTGCACCCCTACACCCAGGGTCTCATCCGCTCGATCCCGCGGCTCGGCGGGTCGCAGGGCAAGAAGGCGCGGCTCAATGCGATCCCCGGCGTCGTGCCGGACCTGGCGCACCCGCCGCCGGGCTGCCGCTTTGCCCCGCGTTGCCCCTTTGTCAGCGCCGCCTGCACCGCGGCGCCGCCGCCGCTGCGCGAGGTCGCGCCGGGCCACAAAGTCGCCTGCGTCCTGGGGGGCGGAGGATGACCGAGCCCCTGTTGCGCGTCACGGGTCTCGCCAAAACCTTCACCCGCCGGCGCGGCCTCTTCGCGCGCGCGGTCGAGCGCGTGCGCGCGGTCGATGGTGTCGATCTTGAGATCGCGGCGGGCGAAACCCTGGGGCTGGTCGGCGAGTCGGGCTGCGGCAAATCGACGACCGGGCGCGCAATCCTGCGGCTGATCGAACCCGACGCCGGCGAAGTGCGCTTTGCCGGCAAGGACGTGACCGCGCTGCCGGCGCGCGCGCTCAGGGAATTGCGCCGCGACATGCAGATCATCTTTCAGGACCCTTATGCCTCGCTCGACCCGCGCATGACGGTCGGCGCCATCGTCGGCGAGCCGCTCATCATCCACAAGCTCGCCCGCGACCGGCGCGAGTTTGCCTACCGGGTGGTCGAGCTGCTGGAAACCGTCGGGTTGCGCGCCGAGCACATGCGCCGCTACCCGCACGAATTCTCGGGTGGGCAGCGCCAACGCATCGGCATCGCCCGCGCCCTCGCTGTCTCGCCCAGACTGATCGTCTGCGACGAGCCGGTCTCCGCTCTCGACGTGTCGGTCCAGGCGCAGGTCGTCAACCTCCTGGAAGATTTGCAGGAGCGTTTTGGTCTCGCCTATCTCTTTATCGCCCACGATCTGTCGGTGGTCGAGCACATCAGCGCGCGGGTTGCGGTCATGTACCTCGGCCGCATCGTCGAGACCGCACCGGCCCGCGATCTCTACGGCGCGCCGCTCCACCCCTACACCGAGGCGCTGTTGTCGGCGGTGCCGGTGCCCGATCCGACCGCCCGGCGCGAGCGGATCCGGCTCCCCGGCGAGGTGCCGAGTCCGGCCGATCCGCCCTCGGGCTGCCCGTTTCACCCGCGCTGCCCGATCCGCCTTCTGCCGCTGTGCGCGCAGGAAGCGCCGCCCTTGAAAGAGGTCGCGCCCGGCCGCCGGGTCGCCTGCCACCTGCGGGGGTAGAAAATCTTCAGGCGATGGCGGGAAGGCCCTTTTCCAGCAGGGTGGCAAGGCGGCGGGCAAAGGCCGCGGGATCGGGGAGCGGCTCGCCCTCGACGATGCGCGCTTGATCCAAGAGGAGCCAGGCGAATTCCGCAAGCTGATCGGAAGCGCCGGCTTCGCCGACGCTGCGGGCAAGGCGGGCGATCAGCGGGTGGCGCGGGTTGAGTTCGAGGATGCGCCGGGCCGCGGTGTCGAGCTGGCGGTGCTGTTTCAGGATGCGCTCCAGGTGGATGTCGAGATCACCCTCATCGGCGACAAGACAGACGGCGCTGTCGGTCAGCCGCTGCGAGCCGCGCACGTCCTTGACCGCTTCGCCGAGCGCCAGCTTGAAGATCGCGATGAGGCTGGCGACTTTGGCCGGCGGCGCGGCTTTGGCTTCTTCGGCGCTCGCGGCCGGGGCGATCCTGTCAAGATCGGGGGCGCCGCGGGTTGCCGAGCGGAACGGCTTGTCTTTGCAGCTCCCGACCGCCGGCACCCAGAACTCGTCGATCGGATCGGTCAGCAACAGAACCTCGACGCCGCGCGCGCGAAAGCCTTCGAGCTGCGGACTCTTTGTGACGAGTTCGAGACTGTCGCCGGTGATCGTATAGATCGCCTCCTGTCCCTCCTTTATCGCGGCCAGATAGTCGTCGAGCGAGATGAGGCCCTCGCGCGCCGTCGAGCGGAAGCGCAACAGCGGCAGGAGCGCTTCGCGCTGATCGCGGTCCTCGTACAGCCCTTCCTTGAGCACGGCGCCAAAATTGTCCCAGAATTTGGCATATTCGTCGGGCGCCTCGCCCGCCTTTTTCGCCAGTTCGGCGAGCACGCGGCGGGTCAACTGCTGGCGGATCCGGGCCACCATCGGGTTCTTCTGCAACATCTCGCGGCTGATGTTGAGCGGCAGGTCCTCGCTGTCGACGACACCGCGCAAAAAGCGCAGATAGGACGGCACCAGATCCTCCGCCTCGTCGGTGATCAGCACCCGGCGGATGTAGAGCTTGACCCGCGCCTTGCGCTCCGGGTCAAAGAGGTCAAACGGCTTCTGCGAGGGCACAAACAGCAGGTTCGTGTATTCGAACGTGCCTTCTGCCTTGTTGTGCAGAACAAGCCAGGGATCGTCAAAGTTGTGGGCGACGTGGTGATAGAATTCCTTGTACTGGTCGGCGGTGATCTCCGATTTCGTGCGGGTCCACAGGGCGGCGGCGGTGTTGAGCACCTGATCCTTGCCGCCGTCGCGCAGCAGGATCGGCAGCCCGACGTGATCGGAATAGGTCTTGACGATGCGGGTGAGACGGGCGGGGTCGAGGTATTCGTCCTCGCCCTCGCGCAGATGAAGGCGGATCGCGGCGCCGCGTGCCGCCTCGGGCCAGGGTTCGACCGTGAACGCGCCCTTGCCGTCGGAGACCCAGCGCCAGCCCTCATCGTCGCCGGCCTTGCGGCTCACGACCTCGACCTGGTCGGCGACCATAAAGGCCGAGTAGAAGCCGACGCCAAACTGGCCGATGAGGCTCATGTCGCGCCGCGCGTCGCCCGACAACTCCTTGACAAAAGCGGCGGTGCCCGAGCGCGCGATGGTGCCGAGATTGTCGATCAGCTCGTCCCGGTTCATGCCGATGCCATTGTCGGCGACAGAGAGCGTGCGCGCCGCCTTGTCGGGGGTCAGCGCGACCCGGTACTCGCTGTCGCCGGCGATCAGCTCCGGCTGGGTCAAGGCGGCGTAGCGCAAGCGGTCGCACGCGTCCGAAGCGTTCGAGATCAATTCGCGCAGAAAGATCTCCTTTTCGCTGTAGAGCGAGTGCGCGACGATATCGAGCAGACGGCTGACTTCCGCCTGGAAGCTTCTGGTCTCCTGGGTCATTGCCTGGCATCGTTAAGGGGCGAGAACGGGCCAGGATATGTGGCAGCCGGCGCCGGCGCGCAAGGGCGCCGGGCGCGTTCAGGCGGGCAGATGGCGGATGCCGCGGCGCCAGCGCTCCACCGTCTCCTCGACCGCCGAACCCGCGACATCCTCCCGCCAGGCGGTGGAGAACGAGGCGGTCGCGCTTTTTGGCCGGCGATCCTCGGGCAGCGGGGCAAAGCAGATGCGCATCGCCATCGACACCCCTTCGCCGACCGCGATGGCCTCACCGTTGCGCAGCGCCGGGAGAAAATTCATCAGCCCGTGCGCCGCCTCGGGCACCGCGCTGCGCACGATCGACTGGTCGTCCTGATTGACCATGCGCAGGGCGAACATCGTGTTGCATTCGGACAGGAGGCCCGGCGCCAGATCGGATGGGCGCTGGCTGATCACGCCCAGCGAGACACCGTATTTGCGCCCCTCCTTGGCGATGCGGCAGAGCGCGCGCTTCGCTGGTTCAAATCCGAGGCTCTGGTCGCGCGGGGCGTAGCGGTGCGCCTCCTCGCAGACGATCGTGATCGGCACCGGCGGGTCGCTCCAGAGCGCAAAGTCGAAAGCGATCCGGCACAGCACCGAGACGACGACATTGACCACCTCGGAGGGAATCCCGGACAGATCGACGATCGTCACCGGCTGACCCTCGACCGGGATGCGGAACAGATCGGAGAGGATGTCGGCCAGTTCGTCGCGCAAGGCCAGACGGCTGCCAAAGACAAAGGCGTAGCGGGCGTCGTTCTGGAGCGCCAGGAGCCGGTTCTTGATCGCCTGATAGGCCGCCGCGCCCTCCGGCCGGTTGAGGCTGCCCATCGCGTTGTCGAGATGGCGGATCGCGTCGGACATGCGGTAGGGCGAGGGCGTATCGATCGTGCCGTGCTTGTCGAGCCCCGCCTTTGCGAACGTCACCTGTTTGGCGGCGAGGATCGCCTCGCCGAGGATTTTCGCCTGTTCCGGATGGCGCTCCGGACCGATCACGATCTCGACGATCTCCTCGAAATTGAACAGCCAGTAGGGCAGGTACAAACCGTCGCCGGGGCTGAGGACCGACGCCTGCGGGCCAAAGGCGGCGGCGTGCTCGTTGTGCGGATCGAGCACCACGATGTGGGCGTTCGGGTTGTGCTCGATGACCGCCCCGAGGATCGAGGCGAGAACGCACGACTTGCCCGATCCGGTGGTGCCGACGACGCTGAAATGCTTGCCTAGGAGTTCATCGACGAGCAGGTAGGCGGGCACCGCATTATCCTGATGGATGGTGCCGACATGCACGGTCGCGGCGCTGGGGCGGGCATAGACGAGCGCCAGATCGACCAGCGAGGCCAGGCAGACCGCCTCGTCCAGCGCGGGATAGGCCGACACCCCGCGGCGAAACGCCGGCGCCTCGCCGGCAGGACCGCGCGCGATCTCGCCGATCAGATCGATCTCTGCGATCTTCAGATCCTTGTCCGAGGGATCAAGGCTCGGCAGCGGCACGCGCAGGCCGGTGACGAGACCATAAACCGTCGAGGTGCGGGCGCGGATCTTGACCAGGGCGCCCATTTCAAGGGGCATCTCGCGGCCGCCGTCCGCATGGCGGCCCTCGACCAGGGTGATCGCCTGCGAGGCCGACACCGCTATGATCCGGCCAACGCGCAGATCTTCGGTGACGCTGGGGGTGCTGCCGTCCATGACTTCCCTTTCTAGGCGAGGTGATGCGGGAGCGGGGCTGCGGCCGGGCGCACGCGCTCGGCCGGCAGGCGCAGGAGAACCGTGGTGCCGGCCCCGACCGTGCTGGTCAATTCGAGGGCGCCGCCGTGCATTCCGACGAGCGCCTTGGCGATCGGCAGCCCAAGACCGGTACCGTTGTCGCGGCGGCGCAGCGGGTCGTCGATCTGCTGAAACGGCTCGAACACCCTCTCCACGGCTTCGGGAGGAATGCCGATCCCACTGTCGGCGACCGCGATCACCAGATCGCCGGCGGCGGTGCGCCCGACGCTGATCGCGACCGTGCCCCCCGCCGGGGTGAACTTGACCGCGTTGGACAGAAGATTGAGCAGGATCTGCTTGAACCTAGTCGCATCGACCCGGACCGCGAGCGGTCGCGAGCCGGCGTCGCAGGTCAGCGCGATCGCTTTTCGCCCGGCCAGCGGCTCCATGGTCTGCACGACCGACGCCGTCACCTCGGCGAGGGCAACCCACTCCTCGGCGAGGGTCAGCTTGCCCGCCTCGATCTGCGCGAGATCAAGAAGGCCATTGATGATGTCGAGCAGGTGCCGGCTCGCATCGTGGATGTATCCGGCGTATTGCGGAGATTTGTCGCGGTCATCGAGCG
>JBOHMF010000069.1:0-13341 GCA_050730055.1 Allostellaceae bacterium | reverse complement strand
CGTTCCTCGGCTTTCGCTGATCGCGCATTCCTGGGGCAGCATCGTCTCCGGCCATTTTGCCGGGCGCTGCCCGGAGCTGGTGGATCGGCTGGTCTTTTTTGGCCCGATCGCCTGGCGCCCGCGCCAAGGCGAACCCGTGCGCCTGCCGGGATGGCGGCTGATCTCGCTCAAGGACCAGTGGGACCGTTTTACCGCCGAGGTCCCGCTCGGCGAGCCGCCTGTCCTGTCAAAGCGGCACTTCGCCGAATGGGGCGAAGCCTATCTCGCGGTCGATCCCGAAAGCCAAAGCCGTTCGCCGGCGGCGGTCAAGACCCCGAGCGGCGCGTTCCAGGATATCTTTGACGCCTGGGCCGGCGATCTCGCCTATGATCCCGCGCTTGTCCGCGCCCCGGTCGCGATCATCCGCGGCGAATGGGACAGCATGTGCACGGACGAGGATGCCCGATGGCTGTTCGCCTCCTTGAGGCAGTCCCCGCTCCGCCGCGACATCAAGATCGGCCGTGCCACCCACCTGATGCACCTCGAAGACAATCGTCGCGCCCTCTACCGCGAGACGGAGGCCTTTTTGCGCGGCGGCGATGATCCCGCCGAGCGCCGGTGCCTCTGAGAGGAGATAAGCCCATGTTTGTCGTGATCTTTACCGTCCAGCCACGGAGCGGGCATTTTGACGAATATCTGGGTCTTGCCAGGTCCTTGAGACCGGAGCTCGAAAAGATCGACGGCTTTATCGACAACGAGCGCTTTGCCAGCCAGCGGCAGGAGGGGCGCATCCTGTCGCTGTCGATCTGGCGTGACGAGAAGGCGGTGATCCGCTGGCGCACGCTGGGCGCCCATCACCACGTCCAGGAGCGGGGCCGGTCCGCGGTTTTTGCCGACTATCACTTGCGGGTCGGCGAGATCGTCACCGACACCGGCCTTCCTCCCGGCCCGGCCCTGGCGGAGCAGCGCCTCGACGAGACCGAGACCGGAGCGGCCAAGGCGGCGACGATCAGCGAAGTCTCGCCTGCGACCGGTGCGGCACCCGCCGGCGCCGATCTCGCCGCTGCTCTTGGTCTGCCTGCGGTCGGCACCCGCGGCCTTGTCGATGGCGAGGTCTTTGAGAGCATCACCAACCCCGGCAAGCTGCTGCTCCTCGCCGCCTGGCAGGACGCCGCCGCCGGCCGGTGGCAACCCGGATCCCCCGCGGCGGGCGCGCTGCGCCACCGCCGGGTGCGCATCATCCGCGACTACGGGATGTCCGATCGCCGCGAAGCGCCGCAATACTATCCCCCCGTCTCGCGGAACGGCTGAAATGCGCGGCAAGCCGATCGGCCTCGTGCCGCTCCTGATCCCGCATCCGGCGGCGAAAACCACCTATGCGATAGCCGCAGGTCGATACCGCGCGCCGCCTGCTTGACAGCCTCGCCTGCAAAGGAACAGCCTTTCGATGGAGGAACCGCGCCGTCCGCGCCCGCAGAAGTGAACCCCGCACCCAGGAGAATCCGCCATGCCGATGCCGCAACGCATCCAATACTCGGACGCCCTCGAACCGCTGGTGCAGTTTATCGAGGACACGCCGCCGGAGGAGATCCTCGATCGCACCCTGGATAAGCTGCGCTCGGGGATCTCGACGCAGGCCATGCTGACGGCGTCGGCGCTCGCGGTGACGCGCTCCACCGAGATGCCGCCCGGTCATCACGGCGGTCCGCTGCATCCCCTGGCCGGTCTCTACGCGGTCTCGACAACGGTTGATCGACTGGACGGCGAGCAGCGTTTTCTGCCGGTGCTGCAACACGTGGCGCTGACCAACAAGCACATCCACCACCCGGCGATGGGACCTTATGCCCTCCCGCAATTCGCGCCGGAGGACGCCGGCGGGGTGGAAGCGACCAAGGCGGCGTTTCTCAACGCAGTCGGCCGCGGCGAATGGAACAAGTCGGACCATCTGTACCTGTGGCTGTGGGATCACGCCCCGTGGATCGAATGCCTCGATCTGCTGCTGAGCGTCGCGATCCCAAAGAATTTCCATGACGACCATTACTTCATGTTCCCCGGCACGGTGTGGCGCGCCTTTGAGGAAGGGGTTCTCGACAAGGCGCTGCTGCCGGTCGTGATGCGCCCGGTGGTGCGCTATGTCACCCGCGCTCCGGTCGCCCCGAACAACCCGATGCCCTCGCCGCTGCCGCAGATCGAGGCGCTGATCGAGGAGCACCAGTTGCTGAAGCGCATCCTGCGCCAGCGCAGCGGCGCGGACGAGACCGCGGCGATCGGCGCGCTCGGCGAAGCGGTCAGCGCCGTCGATGTCTTTGCCGATATTCCCGTGCTGATGGCCAAAGCCCTCGCCGGAGGATTGTCGCTGGAGGGCGCGGGCGAAGCGCTGTCGATCGGGGCGGCCGGCCTCTTCATGCGCTCGCTCGGTGGCAACCCGATGGATGTCCACCTGCATACCAGCATCAATCTGCGGCGCTATCTGTTGCGCCTCGACGGCATCAGTCGCAAGAACAAGCTGCTGCTGCTGATGACCTGGCAGTCGGGACCGGAGATCCGCTCGACGCAGAACCGCATGGAGCCGTACCCGCAGCCCGACATGAAGGCGGTCTCCGCCCTGCCGCAGCGCTCGCAGGACGAGTTGCTCGGCGCCATCAAGCACAGCATCTACAACCAGCCGCCGACCGACTGGTCCAAGGTCGCCAATCTCGGGCTGATGCGGGCGGTGCCCGAGGTCAAGGAAACGGTGAACCTGGCCACGCAATATGTGAAGGCGGGTTACGACCCGCAGGCACTCATTGCCACTCTCGCTGAGATCGTCTGCCACGACAATTTCACCGAGATGCACGCCTTCAAGCATCATCAGTCGATTGTCGAGGAATATCAAACGACGCGCGAGCCGTGGCGCTGGATACACTTGGTCTGCGGGGCGCAGGCGGCGGCGATTTCCTTTGGCAAAAACATGGCCGTCTATGAGGAGTACCTGGAACTCCTGCACGCCGCGTAGGACGGGATAGGCAAACCGGGGCGGGAGCCGGATAAACACGGCTTCCGCCGCTCTGTTTTTGTGCCCGGTCTCACCCGGCCGCCTCGGCGCTGCGCCTGCCAACCCGCTCAAAGGGAGGTAAGCGATGGAAAAGCGATTTGGCGTGGTCTCCGCCGATGGGCATTGCCGGCTGATGCACCTGCCCTTTGATCTGTGGACAAAACGTCTGCCGCGACGCTTTCAGGATGACGGGCCGCGGGTCGTCACGGGACCGGACGGAACCCGGCAATGGATTGTCGAGGGCCGCCCGTGGAGCGGGATCGGCTGGAAAGGCGTCGGCCGCGGCCCGGTCAATTGCTATACGCGGGCGGGCTTGCCCGAAGAACCCGAACCCGGGATCTTCCGCGCCGCCAACGCCAGATATCGCGTTGAGGACATGGACCGGGACGGGGTCGATGCCGAACTCGTCAATGGTCCCTACGAGCAGATCACGGCGATCCGCGACCCGGATCTGCGCGCCGCCTGCGTCAGCGCGGTCAACGATTGGGCCCGCGAGTTGTACGAGGAATCGCAGGGCCGTTTTATCATGCTGCTGCCGCTGCCCTGCCAGACCGCCGAGGAAGCGGTCGCCGAGCTCTTGCGGGTGGCCGAGTTCGGTCTGCCGACCGGGGTCATCTTTGATTGGGCGGGCGCGCCCGAGCCGGTGCTGCACCAGATGTGGGAGCCGGTCTGGGCGACGGCCGCGGAGACCGGGCTGCCGGTCAATCTGCACGCCAACCCGAGCGGCGGCTCGCGCCAGATCGGGGTCGGGGTCAAGGGGCTGGAGCCGCGCAACCAGGCGCTGATGCGGGTCGCCAACTTCCCGATGGGGCTGATGGCCGAATTGATGAGCGCCGTCGTCTTTTCCGGCATCTGCGACCGCCATCCCGGAGTGCGCTTTGTCCTCGAAGAGGCCGGTGTCGGCTGGGTCCCGTTTCTGTTCTGGCGCTTTGACCGCGAATACGATTTTGGCGGACCGGAGAGCCGCGTCTTCAAGCCCGACATCGCGCTTTCCCGGAAGCCGAGCGCGTTTGTCCGGCGCCAGGTCTTTTTCACCTTTGAGGTCGAGGAAGAGGGCGGTTTCCGCCGGGTGCCCGAGATCGGCCTCGGCAACTTTCTGTGGGCCAGCGACTTCCCGGGTCTCGACAGCCCGTGGCCGCACTCAAAGGCGATGGGGCACGCACCGGCCGAGGCCGCCCTGGGGAAAGAAGCTCTCAACAAGCTGGTCTTTGAGAACGCCGTCAGTCTCTACAAGATCCCGGTGACGGTGCCGTAGCCGCAGGTACTCGGGTAGAAGATCGTAGGGCGAAAGAGAGGGTGAGCCGAAGCCCGCGGGCTTGACCCGCGGGTATTCTGCCGTGCTGCTTCTCTCGTCATGCCCGGCCCTGGGCCGGGCATCCACGCCTGTCCGCACCTCAACTGTTCAGGCGCGCTGCATCACGTGGATGGCCGGAACAAGTCCGGCCATGACGAATCATTTGCCGTCGAGCAGCGCGGCGACAAGAGCATCGATCCGCTGCGCCACCTTCGCCTCGGCGAGGACGGAGCGGACCAGAGCGCGGGCGCGCTGGAACTTGATGCCTTCGGGCAGCGCCACTTGAGCGGCGATCCTCTCCGCCTCGGCCGCCGCCTCGGCGAGGGCAAGGTGCCGCCGGTCTTGCGGGTCAAAGCGCGGGATCGGCAGGTTGAACACGACCTTGTCAAAATCCCGTGCGCCCCACTGGCCGCGCGATTGGTACTGCGCGACGCGGGCGCGCGCCGTTTCGCTGTTGAGGATCGCGCTCAGATAATAGGCCTCGGCCTCGGTCGCCGGAGCCATCCAATAGAGCTTGTGGTCGATGACCTCCCGCCGGTCGCGCACGACGCAGGAAGCGGGCAGGGTCCCGGCCTTGGCATAGACGACGCGAACCGCCTTGACCGGGAACTGCGCGGTTAGTTTGCCGAAATAGTCCAACCAGGCGGCGAATGCGATCCCACGACCTCCCGAGTGCGCCGTCCACACCGCCTCGGCTTTGCGCATCCAGCCATTGAGGCCGCCAAAGCCGCTGTTTGCCGCCTGCGCGGCGTTGAATACATAGCCCTCCTCGCTGACCGGGACGACCCCCTCGAACGGGCGGAAGACGCGGTACGGCAGGATGCTTTCGCCGAGCAGAACGGGCCGCAGAAACCCGGCCTCGACGGGATTTTCGACGGCCGGCAGATCCTTCCACGGCCGCTTTTCCAGGGTCGTCCGGCGGCTCGCCACCAGCGGGGCGCTCGGGTTGGCGCCAAGCCGGCCCATCGGGCACCGTTCGACAAGGCACAGCATGCGCGGCACCAGCGTGGCGCCCTGCCGGAATTGTTCGCGGTAAGCCGAGCCTCCCTCGAAGCTCGCCACCGACGGGGCAGGCGCGCCTTCGCTGACGCGCAGATTCGCGTCGGCGAGTTGTTCCGGCGCGTCGCGGAACGGCAAGTCCCCCGAATAGGCGCGCACGGTGTCAGGCATCCGGTGCGAGTCCGCCCGCTTGCGCCCGAACACGGCGCAGGACGGGACCGGGAACAGCGGTTGAACCGAATCGTCCATTGTCCACGCTTCATCCCAGGCGATAGTGACCGAGCGGAACGAGCCGGTCTGAAACCGCTCGAATTGCCCGCGGGTCAGCGCGGCGAACGGGAGAACGAGCGCCAGCCGCCCGCCCGAGCGCAAATAGAGATGCGCGGCGCGGACCGCGAACAGCGCGCACAGATCGTTCTGCGTGGCGAACCGGCCGCCGACATAGACCCGCTCGCCCTTCGCCAGTTCCTTGAACCGCCTTTGCAGATCCGCGCTCATATGGCGGAAGGCGAGCCAGGGCGGATTGCCGATCACGACGTTCGCCCAGCCGCCGCCGGCCGAATAGGCGAGCGGGCGCGACAGGTTGCGCGCGACATAGGCCCAGATCGTATCGCGCCGGTCGCGGCGCAGGCGGTCGAGGGTGAGGTATGTCTTGCCGAGATCCTGGATCGCCAGCTTCTGCTCGCTGGTCACGTCCGCCCGAGTGTGCTGCTCGGTGATGCGCGCCAGCGCCGCCTCAATCTGGGCGCGCGAGAAGCCTTCGAGCGAACCCGTCCGCATCCGCTCGATCGCCTTGTCAAATAAGGCCGGATCGCGGCAGAACGTCTCGGGAAAAGCAAGCTGTTCGCGGCCGTTGCCGTTGCCGGCGCCATCCTTTCCTGCGCCCGCCGGCGGGGGCGGGACGCGGATCGTCAGCTCCCGGCCCGCCATGAACTCGGAAATCGAGAGCTGCATCGCGTCGCCGAGATAGACCGGGATCGACAGCGCGCCGGCCCGATATGCGAGCGCCGGGGCCAGCGCCAGCAGATAAGTGACGCGCCCGATGATGACGGCGACCGGATGGATGTCCATGCCGGCGATGTGGTCGCAGGCTTCGGCCGCCCGGCGCTCGCGCGGCAGGTCCGCCGCCTCGGCCTCCTTCAGGAAATTGCGGACGGCGTGGAACAGAAAGGTGCCGGAGCCGCAGCCGGGATCGAGCACCCGCTGTTCCAAGGGGCGATCGACGGCGCGCCGTACCATTTTCGCCGCGAGCCAGTCCGGCGTGTAGTATTCGCCGAGGTCATGCCGTTCCTGCCGGTCGATCAGCGATTCGTAGAGGACCTTCAGAACATCGGCTTCCACCTCGGCGAGGCGAAAGCGGCGGATGTGGTTGATGATCCGGCGGACCAGCGCCTCGCCTTCGGGGTCGGCGACGACCCAATCGAAAAAGTCGCTCTCGACGGCGCCGTTGATGCCCGCCGCCGCAAAGGCTTCGCCGGAGAGCAGCGGTTGCGGATCGTCCTCGACGAGGCGCATGACTGCGAGCGCGATGCACTTCGCTACGATCACCAGAAACGTATGCTGGAACCAGAGCGCGTCGCTCTCGATTTCGCGGCCGTAGACCAGCTTCAGGAGGTCCGCCCAGAGCTGGCGTTTGAGGGCAGCGACCGGGTTCTGCCGCAGCTTGTCCCAGAGCGTCCGCAACTGCTTGCCGACGAGATGATAGGCGACCGAATCCTTGCCGAGTTCGGCGCGGATCGTCAGCGGATCGGGCGGCAACGAGGATTTGAGCGCCAGCGCGCCTTCGAGCCAGGAAAGGAATTTCTCGGGCTCTTCGGGGTCGAGCACCGTGCGCTTGACGACTGAGAGGCGGCCCGCTTCCAGCTCGAACACGGCCCATTTCAAGCCATCCGCGGCGATGCCGACAAAATGCTCCCGCTCCTCGCGCTCGCGGTCGGCGAGGTAATCGGGCATCCGCCGCTCAACATCCTGCCATTCCCGGTCAAGATCGCTCTTGGCCTCAAAGACCGTGCGGCCGATCAGGGCGTCGAGCCGGCCGCGGACTTCAGGCACGCGGCGCTCGAAATCAAGGGCGCCGAGTTCGACCCCGAACTCCTCCACCAGCAATTGCCGGAAATCCGCCTTGACCTCGTCGTGACCGGGGTGGCCCGCGAGGTGGCGCAAAAGGTTCATCGTCGCTTGCGTTTCGGCCATCGCCTGCCCTGGCCGTTCATATCCCGAACAGCCCTAGAGTGGCGCGTCGCGCCGGGGGCTGCAATGATCCTGGCCGAGATCATGCTCGACGACGGCGCAAAGGCGTTCCGCCTTTCTGTGCCGATACCAGTTCAGGAAGCCTTGTCTCTTGCCATGCGCGCCTCCCGGATTGCCCGCCAGATGCGCTCCCGGGTCGCCGGCATGTCGATGTGGCGGATGCCGAACTCCGCCAGCGCATCGACGAGCGCATTGATGACCGAGGGCAGACCGCCGGCGCAACCCGCTTCGCCGCAGCCCTTCACCCCGAGCGGGTTGGTCGTCGCCGGCACGGGATGAAAGGCGCTGGTAAAGGAGGGAGCGTCGTCGGCGCGCGGCAGCGTGTAATCGGTATAGGAACCGCT
This sequence comes from Allostellaceae bacterium, assembly GCA_050730055.1. Lineage (GTDB taxonomy): Bacteria > Pseudomonadota > Alphaproteobacteria > ATCC43930 > CGMCC-115725 > AP-15. The sequence continues at coordinate 5,441 of JBOHMF010000069.1, read as the reverse complement.
CAGCAGCTGCCCGTCCCCGTCGTAGACGACATGCTCGCGCAACGCCTGGCCGATCCCCTGGACGATGCCGCCATGCGCCTGCCCCGTCACCAGCAGCGGGTTGATGACCACTCCGAAATCATTGACAAAGGTGTATTTCACGACCTCGGCGACGCCGGTCTCCGGATCGACCTCGACCTCGGCGATGTGACAGCCGTTTGGGAAGGCCGAGGGCGGGTCGTTGCTGATGTGCTGAACATCAAGGCTCTGCGGCAACTCCGGCGGCAGTTTGAGACCGGCCTGGAGCCGTGCCGCCAGATCCATGATCCCGATCGAGCGGTCGGTGCCGGCGATGACAAAGCGGCCGGCGCGGAACTCGATGTCGGCCGCCGCGGCTTCCAGCACATGCGCGGCGATCTGCCGTCCGGCCGCGATCACCTTGTCGCTGGCCCCGACGATCGCGGTGCCGCTCGTCATCATCGATTTTGAGCCGCCGGTGCCGCCGCCGGCGATCAGTTCGTCGCTGTCGCCTTGCAAGAGGCGGATCTTGCGGAACGGAATGCCGAGCCTTGCGGCGAGCACCTGGGCAAAGGGCGAAGCGTGGCCCTGGCCGTAGTCGAGCGTGCCGGTGATGAGGGTCACGCTGCCGTCGCTCTCAAAGCGGATGCCGCCCATCTCGCGCCCCTGCGGCCCGGTCAGTTCGAGATAGTCGCTGATGCCGCGCCCGCGCAGCCTGCCGCGCAGCCGGCTTTCTGCCTGCCGCGCCGGGAACCCGTCCCAGTCGGCAAGCTTGAGCGCCTGGTCGAGGAGCGCGGTGAAATCGCCGCTGTCATAGGTCGTGCCGTTCGGACTCTTGTACGGCATCGCCTGCGGTGGGATGTGGTTCCTGCGGCGCAAGGCGACCCGATCGATCCCCGTTTCGGCCGCGGCGGCATCAACGAGCCGCTCCATGTAATAGTTCGCCTCGGGCCGCCCGGCGCCGCGATAGGCGCCGACCGGGGTGGTGTTGGTGAAGACGCACTTTGTCGAGACCTCGATCAGCGGGGTTTTGTAGACGCCGAGAGTGTTGCGCACGGCATTGCGCGTCGAGGGACCCGGGGCCCCGTAGGCGGCGCCGAGATTGCCGTAGCCGGTGAGGCGCACGGCGAGAAAATTGCCGTCGCGATCGAGCGCCAGTTCCCCCGTCATCTCGGCGTCGCGGCCGTGCGTGTCGGACAGAAAACTGCCCGAGCGCTCGTCGGTCCATTTGACCGGGCGCCCGAGCGCGCGCGCCGCGTGCAGGATGCAGTAATATTCAGGAAAAGTCGGCTGCTTCATGCCAAACGAGCCGCCGACCCGTTCGGTCAGGATGCGCACCTGGTCGCGCTCGACGCCGAGCACCTGGGCGATGTAGTTGCGAAAGCCGAACACGCCCTGGCAGCCGACATGAAGCGTCCAGTGCCGCCGCTCGGGATCGTAGTCCGCGACCGCCGCGCGCGGCTCCATCGGGTTGATGACGATGCGGCTGTTGCGCAGCTTGAGGCGCGTCACATGGGCGGCCCTGGCAAAGGCGGCGGTGATCTTGTCGCTGTCGCCATAATGGAAATCGAGACCGACATTGCCCGGCACGTCGTCATAAAGCTGCGGGGCGCCCGGCGCCGCGGCCGACCCGGCCTCGGTCACCGCCGGCAGCGGCTCGACATCGATGACGACCGCCTCGGCGGCGTCCTTGGCGGCGGCGACGGTTTCGGCGACAACGACGGCGACCGCCTCCCCGACATGCCGCACCTTGTCGGTCGCGAGCGCCGTGCGGGTCGGGGTCAGCATCGGGGTCCCGTCGCGATTGTTCATCACCTGGCGCGCAGGCAGCGGGCCGATCCCGCCCGCCGCCAGATCGGCTGCGGTGCAGACGGCGAGAACGCCGGGCATGGCGCGCGCCGCTTCGGTCTCGATGCCGCGGATCACGCCATGGGCATAGGGGCTGCGCACCATCACCGCATAAGCCTGGCCGGGCAGGTTAATATCGTCCGTATAATGACCTTGGCCGCGCACCAGCACCGGGTCTTCGGAGCGCGGAACCGGCTGCCCGATCGCGAACCGGTCGTCGATCAGGATGTCGGGATCGATGATATCGTTCATGGGATCACCTCTTTGCCGGGTGCTATCGCCGTAACCGTTGCGCAGCGGCCGTCTGCTGTGGCTCGCTGGAGGATATCTGGTATCGCGGACCCGCAGAAAGGACTCATCATGCGCCCCCAAGCCGCAGCGACGACGGCGCCCCTCAACTCCTCCGGAATTCGGGGCAGGCACGGCATCCGATGATCCCCTTTTCCGTTCTCGACCTGTCGCCGATCACCGAGGGAAGCGACGCCGGGCAGGCGTTGCGCAACTCGCTCGATCTCGCGCGCCACGTCGAGGCGCTCGGCTACCGGCGCTTCTGGATGGCCGAGCACCACAACCTGCCCGGCATCGCCAGCGCAGCGACCGCGGTGGCGCTCGCCCACGTCGCCGCCGGCACCAGCCGCATCCGCATCGGCGCCGGCGGCATCATGCTGCCAAACCACGCCCCACTGCTGATCGCCGAGCAGTTTGGCACCCTTGCCGCGCTGCATCCCGGGCGGGTCGAGTTGGGCCTCGGCCGCGCGCCCGGATCGGACCAGATCACCGCGCGGGCGGTGCGCCGCGCCCTTCTCGGCAGCGAGGAGAGCTTTCCGCAGGAAGTCGTCGAACTGATGGGCTATTTTCAGCCTGTCAAGCCGGGTCAGAAGGTGCAGGCGGTGCCCGGCGCCGGGCTCCTGGTGCCGGTCTGGATTCTCGGCTCCAGCACCTTTGGCGCGCAGCTTGCCGCCTATCTCGGTCTGCCCTTCGCTTTTGCTTCGCATTTCGCGCCGGTGATGATGAGGGATGCGATCGCGATCTACCGCGAGCGCTTCCGGTCTTCCGCGCAGGAGGCCGCGCCTCGGGTCATGCTCGGGGTTGTCGTGGTCGCCGCGGACTCGGACGCCGAAGCGCGTTTCCTGTTCTCGTCCTTGCAGCAGTCGTCCTTGAACAATCGGATGGGGCGGCCGGGACGCATCCCCCCGCCGGTCGCCGATTTTGAGGCGCGGCTCGATCCTTATGCGCGCGCCATCCTCAAGGACTCGCTCGGCTGTGCGATTGTCGGCGAGCCGGAGACGGTGCGGCGCGGCCTCGACGATTTCATCAGCACCACCGGCGCCGACGAGTTGATGGTGACGGCCAGCCTTTTTGACCATGCCAAGCGCAAGCGATCCTTTGAGATCGTGGCCGAGGTGCACGGCGGGATGACGGAGCCATGACAGACCGGCCGCGGCCTTGCAGGATCTATCCGGCGGCGCGCGCGAGCAGCAGGCGGCCATAAGGCGCCATCCCTCCCTGGCGGCTCGCGGCAAAGTGGGTGAGGAGGGTCACCACGTCGCGCCGGACGGCGAGCAGCGGATCGCCCTCATAGACCCAGCGGGAACCTGCGACCTCGCACAGCCGCTCCAACGCCCAGCCGACCTGGTGCTGGGCAAAGGTCATGTCGCGCCGGGCGCGCAGCGCTTCCTCCTCGGTGATCGTGCGGCCCGACCATACCGCCTCGGTGCTGAAGCGGCGCCCGGTATGCAATAAGAGGGTCGCGGTATCGATCGCCGCAGCGGCCTCGCCAATCGTCATCTGCACCACCTCGGACTCCGCCACCCGCATCACCCCGCGCGACACCCGACCGGAGAGCGCCTTGCAGACGATGTCGAGAGCGATGCGGCCGAGCGCGATGCACACCGGCGGCAGCGAGTAGGAGACGAGAAACCCGCGCGGCGCGCGCACCAGCGGGTAGTCGGGATGCACCAAAGAGCCCGGCGTGGCGCCGGAAAACAGGTCGGCGACCATGACGGCGCGGTGCTTGGGGACAAAGACATCGCGCAGGATCAAGGATTTGCTGCCGGTGCCAGCGAGGCCGAGAGTGTGCCAGTCGTCGCGGATCTCAGCTTCGGCGAGCGGCACCAGGAGATAGGCGATCGTCTGCGGATCGCCCTTCTCGCCGAGAAAGGCGCCGATGATCGCCCATTGCGCGTGATCGCAACCGCTGGAGAACGAGTAGTGGCCGCTCAACCGCCAGCCGCCCGGCACCCGCCGGGCAGCCTCGCGCGGCGCCAGCGAGGACGAGGCGACCGCTTCGGGGTCGTCACCCCAGACATCGATCTGCGCCTGTTCGGGATAGCAGGCGATGATCCACTGATGCTCGGCCAGGACCGCATAGACCCAGGCCGAGGAGGCGCAGCCATAGGTCAGTTCCTCGACGATCTGCGAGAACAGGCTGAACCGTCCCTCTAGGCCGCCAAACCGCCGCGGCTGCAGGATGCGCAGGATGCCGGCCGCGCGATAGTCGGCGACGGTCTCCAGCGGCAGTTGCCGCGCCGCGGCGGCGGCCGGAGCGCGCGCGGCGAGCCGGGGGATCAGCGCCCGCGCCCGTTCCAGCAGAGCGCGTTCTTCCGGCAGGAGGCCGTCGTCAGCCATCGCCGCCGGCGACGACCCGGAAACGCTGATCGTCGTCGCTCGCCATCTCGCGGACGAGATTGATCTCCCACGCGAGATATTCGCGCATCGCCGCTTCCCGGTCCGCTCCGCGCTCGCGCGCCGAGAGGACGACATCGTCGGGTTCGCCGGTCATACGGGTCGCCCCGCTTTCCAGCGGAAATCCGGCCCGCTTCCACGCTTCTGTGCCATCCGCCAGAACCAGGACCGGAACGGCAGCGATCCCGGCCAGATCGGCCGTCGCCAGTTGCGCCAAGGTGCCATCCGGCGAGGTCAGCACGATTGTTTCCGCCTTGGGAAGCCGGCTCAGCGCCTCGGCGAACTGCGCGCGGATCGCAAACCAGGCACCGGGAATGTGGCCGCGGGCATACTCCCGGCTGGTGGCGAGATCGACGATCAGCGCCGTGCCGGCCGCCAGCCGCTCGCGCAATCCGACCGGATCGAGACTTGGCGCCGCGGCGCCGTCGAGGCCGAGGACGCGCGGCTGATAGGACCCCGCGACCCGGTCGGCGCCCGCGGGATCGAGGGTCAGCACCGCAACCTCCGACCATCCCATCTGCTTCAGCCAGGAGGCGGTCATCGTCGCGCGCACACCGTCGTCATCGACGAGAACAACGCGCGCGCCCCAGGTGGCGATGTGGGCATCGGTTTCCTGCACCAGTTGTCCGCCCGGCGCCGGGCGGGCGCCGGAAAGATGGCCCGCTTCGTATTCCTCGGGCGTGCGGACATCGAGAACATAGAGGGTGCGGAGCGCCGCTTCGGCGCGCCAGGCGGCGAGCGTCGCGAGATCGATGCGCGGGATGGCGACGCGGGCCGCGATCCGCGTGGCGGCTTCGCGCGCAGCCTTCTGGCCGGCATCCGAGACCGCAGGCGGGCGCCGCGCGGCGCCGTGGACGACATCAAATCCGGCCAGGTGCCAGGCCATCGTCCCGTCCTTCAGGGACATGACC
>JBOHMF010000068.1:0-13346 GCA_050730055.1 Allostellaceae bacterium | reverse complement strand
GTCTACCAGTCGTCTAGGGAAGATCGGGCGGGGCGGTCGCGGCCGCCCCGCTGATTTCTATGAACTCCTGCCCGTCACGCCGGGCCTTCATCCTGAATTTCCTCTTCGGCCGGCGAAAAAACCTGCACGCGGGCCGCGTTCCAGTCGGCGCCGACCGGGCCTTCGCGCCGGATCGTCCAGCCGCCAGGGGGACCGCTCTCGGGCATCCGGCCGGGCGAGGGCGAGGGCGAGCGCCGCCTTGGCATATGCGACCTGGCTGAACAGCAATGGCATATTACCGAGAAACGCGGAGGAGCGGGCGTCGATGGCTTCGGAAAACAGCCCCTTCTCGCCGGCGGCCGCCTCGGCGCGCCGCAATGTCGCCTCGGCCTTCTCGCACTCGCCGCGCAAGGCACGATAGTGCGCCAGCCAGAATGTGCACATCAGAAACGCGCCGCTCAGGGATGGGTTGCGATCTTCGCCGCGCGGGGGGCGCGGAAGAGACACGTCACCCCGGCGGCCGCGAGCAATGAGGCTCCGGAGATCAGCGCCGCCCGGTGGCGGGTCGCCCACAATTGCGGCGCGGAGGCGCTCGCCTGCGCGTCAAAGCGACCGTGCGTGCCGTGATCGCCCGGCACCGGCGCTTCCAGGTTATCGGGAGCATTCGGGTCGGCCGGCTCGGCGCTGAGCTGCCCGCTGTACCCGTTTCTCGCCAGATAATGGTCGAGGAGGCCGGGAGCGAGGCGGTTGGCGAGGATCGCCTTGACCGTCGAACGGCCGACCCAGACCTCGCGGCGCCCGCTGTCGGCGGCAAACAGCACCGCGCGGGCCGCCACCTCGGGCTGAAAGATCGGCGCCACCGGCATCGGGCGCTTTGGCATCTTGTTGCGCGCCCAATCGAATTGCGGGGTGTTGAGAGCCGGCATCTGGACGATCGCGAGATGGATGTCGGATTTGTCGTGCAGGAGCTCGGTGCGCAGGCTCTCGACAAAGCCGCGGATCGCGAACTTGGCGCCGCAATAAGCGGATTGCAGCGGGATCGCGCGGTAAGCCAATGCCGAGCCGACCTGCACGATGGTGCCGCGGTTGCGCGCGCGCATCCGCTTCAGCGCCGCCATCGTGCCGTAGACGCTCCCCAGATAGGTGACCTCGGTGGCACGGCGGAATTCCTCCGGGCTGATCGCGGCAACCGGGGCAAAAATCGTCGCCATCGCGACGTTGACCCACACGTCGATCGTGCCAAACGCCTCCTCGGCCTTGGCGGCGGCAGCCTCGACCGCCGCGGCGTCGGCGACATCGGTGGGCAGGATCAGGGCTTCCCCGCCCGCCGCCGCGACTTCGGCGGCGGCGCCGCGCAGCCCGTCCTGGCCGCGGGCGAGGAGCGCGACCCGGCCACCGCGCCCGGCAAAGGCCCGCGCCACGGCGCGCCCGACCCCGGCCGAGGCGCCGGTGACAACGACGGTCTGCGCTTGCGCGGCCATGATTAGACCAGCTCGCGCACGGTGTCGGAGGCGACGGTCAAGGCGATCCTGCTCCGGTTGGGGGTGCCGCGCACCAGGCTCTCGGCAAAGTTGCGCATCTGTTTCACTGTCGCCTTGGGCGGCATCGGCGGCTCGTTGGCATCGACCAGAGCCTCGATCAGGACCGGACCCGAGACGGCGAGCGCGCGCTCCAGCACATCGCCGCATTCCGCCGGATCGTCGATGCGGAACCCCTGGGCGCCGCAGGCGCGCGCCACCTCGACAAAGTCGATCGGCTGCAACTCGCAGCCGAACTCGGGATTGCCGAGAAACACCATCTGCTCCCACTTGATCTGGCCGAGGGTGTTGTTCTTGATGACGACGATCTTGACGTTGAGGCCGTACTTGACGCAGGTGGCGAGTTCTCCCATCAGCATGGTCAAGCCGCCGTCGCCGACAAAGGCGATGACCTGCCGCGTTGGGTAGGCGACCGCCGCGGCGACCGCATAAGGCAGACCGCAGGCCATCGTCGCCAGATTGCCCGAGCAGGAGAACATCATCTCGGCGCGCATATCGAAATGGCGCGCCACCCAGGTGGTGATCGTCCCGGAATCGGTGGCGATGATCGCGTCGGGCTGCACGATCCGGTTGAGTTCGCGGGCGACGACCTGCGGCTTCATCGGCTTGTCGGAGCGGGTGCCGCGTTCTTCCATCACCTGCCGCCACTCCTTCATCGCCGCCTGGGCGCGCTCCAGAAACGAGCGGTCCCCCTTGCGCTCGACAAGGGGGATCAGCTTTTTCAAGACGGCGATGCTGTCGCCGACGAGCGGGGCCTCGACCGGAAAGCGCAGACCGACGCGCTTCGGGTCGAGTTCGATCTGGACGCCGCGGGCCCGGCCCGGCTTTGGGTAGAATTCGATGTAGGGGAACGAACTGCCGACGATGAGGAGGGTGTCGCAGCCTTCGAGCGCCTCCTGACCCGGCTTTGTGCCGAGCAGTCCGACGCCGCCGACCGAGTGCGGGTGCAGGTCGCCGAGCGCCGCCTTGCCGAGCAACGGTTTGGCCACCGGGGCGGCGAGCAGATCGGCGATCAGCGACAACTCGGTGCCGGCGCCGAGCGCGCCGCGGCCCGCAAGGATCGTGACCTTGCGGCCGGCATTCAGCACCTCGGCGGCGCGCCGCAACTGCGCCTCGCTCGGCACGCACACGCTTTCCGCCATCACCGTCGAGACGTGGCCGGCCACATTGCGCTCCGAGCGCGCGTCGGCGGCGCAGGGCATCGACTGCACATCGGTCGGGATCGTCACATGGGCGACGCCGCGATAGGCGAGAGCGGTGCGGCACGCGAGTTCGGTGACGTTGCGCACATGCGCCGGCCCCATGACCCGCGAATTGTAGACCGCCACATCCATAAAGAGCTTGTCGAGCTCGACATCCTGCTGGGTCCAGGTGTGGAGAAGATCGTGAAACTGCAACCCGGTCACCGCGATGACCGGCGCGCCGTCGAGCTTGGCGTCGTAAAGCCCGTTCAACAGATGGATGCCGCCCGGACCGGAGGTGGCGAGACAGCAGCCGAGCCGGCCGGTCCACTTGGCATAGCCGCAAGCCATAAAGGCGGCGGCCTCCTCGTGGCGCACCTGGACAAAGCGGATGCGGTCCTGGCGCGTGCGCAACGCCTCCATGATGCCGTTGATGCCATCCCCGGGGAGGCCAAAGACCACCTGGATGCCGCAATCGATCAGGGTATCGACCAGCACATCGGCCGCAGTCATCGCCATTTTTTCCTCCGCGCGGGTTCAGGCGGGAATTTGCGGCGCCGCAGGGCGCCGGCTCACCCCGCGAACACGTCCCCACACGCGCGGTTCCGGTCTCGGTGCCGCTCAGGCATAGGGCAGCCGCTGCAGCCGCGCGCACGGTCGCGCCTGAGCGGCGGCTTTTGCCGTGCCCGACGCGGCCTCAGTTCGTACCGTCTCGCCGCTCGGCACGACGCGGTGAGATCGTGCTCCGGCTGGCCGGCTCAATCCTGGTTCGCGGTCTCGCCGGCAAGAAAATCCATCGCCGCGGCGATGCCGCCCTTGCCGTGCGGCACGCGGGCGAGGGCGAGCGCCATCTCGACCGCGGCGAGCGTGCCCAGGATCATCGGCTCATTGAGATCGCCCATATGGCCGATGCGCAGGACGTGCCCCCGGAGCCGATCAAGACCGCCGCCGAGCGAGACGCTGAACCGGTCGAGACAGATCGCACGCACCCGGTCGGCGTCGCACCCCTCGGGCAGCAGCACCGCGGTCACGCTGTCCGATTGCGCGCGCGGGTCGAGGGCATAGATCTCGGGTCCATCGTTCTGCCCGCTCTGCTGCCAGGCGCGCACCGCCCGGCGCGTCGCCTCGGCGAGGCGGCGATGACGGGCAAAGACGGTATCGAGACCTTCCTCTTCGAGCATGGCGAGGGCTTCGCGCAAGCCGTAGAAGAGGTGCACCGGGACGGTGCCGTTCCAATACCCCTGCTGCGGCCCCTGGCCGAGCAGCCGGTGCCAGTCCCAATAAACCCGCGGCAGACTCGCCGTCGCCGCGGCGGCGAGCGCCTTCGGGCTGACCGCGGTAAAGGCCATCCCGGTCGGCAGCATCAGCCCCTTCTGCGAGCCGGCGACGGTGACATCGACCCCCCATTCGTCCATGCGGAAATCAAACGAGGCGAGCGAGGAAATCGTATCGACGAGAAACAGCGCCGGATGACCGGCCCGGTCGATGGCGCCGCGCAGTTCGGCGATCGGATGGGCGACACCGGTTGCGGTCTCGCAGTGCACCGCTAGCACCGCCTTGATCTTGTGCTGGCGATCGGCCGCGAGCCGCGCTTCGAGCCGGGCGGCGTCGGCCGGCCGCCGCCAATCGTTGGCCAGGGTCTCGACTTCGAGGCCAAAGGCGGCGGCGCGCATCCCCCAATTGAGCGAGAAATAGCCGCTCTCGATGACGAGGACATGATCACCCGGTGAAAACAGATTGACGAGCGCCGCTTCCCAGGCACCGTGACCGGAGGCGGCATAGGCCAGGATCGTCCCCGCTTCGGTCTTGAAGACGCGCTTCAGCCCGGCAAAGCACTCCGCCGAGAGGGCGCGGAACTCGGCACCGGTAAAATCGATCGCCACCCGGTCCATCGCCCGCAGGATGCGCTCCGGGATGTTGGTCGGCCCCGGGTTCTGAAAAAACTGGTATCCGCGCTGAACGCTCATCCGCTTTTTCCCCTGGCGAAAGCCGCGACTCTGCCGATTGCCGTTTGGGGACGCAAACAAAAGAGGCAGGGCGCCGGCCCTGCCTCTCTCGCCGTCTCCCACGCCGGAGCGATCGCTCGATCCGGCGGACCCGTCCTCCCTAAACTCGGGCCAACATGGCAGCCACGAATTTTTTGCAAATGTGAGCTTACCCACAGTGCGACGAACCGTCACGCACAATTTGATCAATTTTGATCGGATATCGAAAAAAGGCGCAGTGCCGGTCGCCGGATCGCGCCGCACGGGATTTGCCCTGAAAGAGGGGTGTCAGTCCGGTGCGTCCGGGAAGTCGCGGATGACGACCTCCTCCGACGCCATGTCGAGGACGGCGCAACTCAACTGCCGGCCATTGCCGGCATCGCGCGCCTCGCCGGCCGAGCCGGGGTTGATGACGAGAACCCGGCCGACCCGCCGCACCAGTTGGCAATGGGTGTGGCCGTAGAGGACAATGTCGGCCCCGGCCTCGGCAAAGCGTTCCAACAGCGGACTGTGCGGGTGGACATAGGCGCCGCGCGGCTCCCACGGCGTCGAATGGACCAGCAGCAGCGTCTTGCCGGAGAGGGTGAGGCGGCGCCGCAGCGGCTGCCCGGCGAGCCAATCGAGAAGCGTGCGGTCGATCTCCTCCCGCGCCCGCGCCCGCGCGCCCTGGGTCCCGAAAAACCCCTCCTCGTGATTGCCAAGGATGACCAGGGCCCTGCGCTCGCGCAGGCTGCGGACGACCGCGTTTGAAAAGCGGAAATCGTAGATGCTGTCGCCGAGGCAAACGAGTTCATCGACATCGCCCATCAGGTCGAGCGCGCGCGCGAGACCGCGCGCGTTGCAGTGCAGGTCGGAGACGATGCCGAGTTTCATGGACCATCCTGCGGGGGCTGGGTTGCGCGCGCCGCAGGTTGGACCGGATCGCCATTTGCGGCAATGGTAGGGTGGCGGATGCCGACGGGGGGACGGGTGATCGCATACATCTTCAACGAGGGGGCAGAGAACATGCGCGGCAAGGTCATCGGCCTCTATGCGATCCTCGGCGCCGCCAATCTCGCCGCCTGGGCATGGGCGCTGGCGGCGTTCCGGGATTACCCCGTGCTCCTCGGCATGGCGCTGTTGTCCTATGGCTTTGGCCTGCGCCATGCCGTCGATGCCGATCACATCGCCGCCATCGACAACGTCACCCGCAAGCTGATGCAGGACGGCAAGCGGCCCGCCGCGGTCGGTTTCTTCTTCGCGCTCGGCCATTCGACCATCGTCATCCTCGCAGTGACCGCCATCGCCGTCACGGCGAATGCGTTCAAGGGCCGGTTCGCCGCGCTGCACGGGATCGGCAGCCTTGTCAGCACCCTGGTCTCGGCCCTGTTTCTGCTGGCGATCGCGGCCATGAACGTGGTGATCCTCGTCGGCGTCTACCGGGCCTTCCGCCGCGCCAGGGACGGCGGCTCGTGGGAGGATGAGGAACTGAACATGCTCCTGGCCGGACGCGGTTTTCTGGCCCGCCTGTTCCGCCCGCTGTTTGGCATGATCCGGCACAGTTGGCACATGTACCCGCTGGGTTTTCTGTTTGGTCTCGGGTTTGACACCGCGACCGAGGTGAGCCTCCTCGGCCTCTCCGCCGCCCAGGCGGCGCACGGCATGCCGATCTGGTCGATCCTCGTTTTTCCCGCCCTCTTCACCGCCGGGATGTCGCTCGTCGACACCACCGACGGCGTCCTGATGCTGGGCGCCTACGGCTGGGCGTTTGTCAAGCCGATCCGCAAGCTCTATTACAACCTGACGATCACCGCGATCTCGATCCTTGTCGCCCTCTTTGTCGGCGGCATCGAGGCGCTTGGCCTTGCCGCCGACCGGTTCGGCCTCACCGGCCTGTTCTGGGGCTGGATCGCGGCGCTCAACGACAATTTCGGGACCATCGGCTACGCCGTCATCGCCATCTTTGTCGTCAGTTGGACCGTTTCGGCGGTGATCTATCGCGCCTGCGGCTATGACCGGCTGGAGGCGTGAGGCGCACCGGCCGGGCGGCGCCGCAGCAGATTGATCGCCTTCAGCGTCATCACCGCGGCATCGTCCTGGTTCAGCACCGCGACCTCGGTGCGCAGGATGCCGCGGTCGGGCTGGGAGCGCGAGACGCGCGCCTCGATGATGTGGACGCGCAGGCGCAGCACGTCGCCCGGCCGCACCGGCTTCCGCCAGCGCAATTCGTCGATGCCCGGGGAGCCGAGGCTCGCCGCCCGCGGCAGAAAATGCTCGACCATCATCCGCATCATCAGCCCCGCGGTGTGCCAGCCGCTGGCGATCAGACCGCCAAACGGACCCGCGGCCGCCGCCGCGGGATCAACGTGCATCGGCTGCGGGTCAAACCGGCGGGCAAAATCGATGATCTCGCCCGCGCTGACGGCGAGGCCGCCAAATTCATAGACCGCGCCTTCCGGGTAGTCCTCAAAAGCGCGGTCCTCGGCCGGAACGGCAAATGCGCCTGCCTGCAAGGCTCTCTCCCGATGGCTCGCGGCCGGGCTTGACCCGGCTGCCGGCGAGCGGATTACATCATCAGCAGCAAAAAGTCGCGGCTGCCGCAGCGATGGGCGGCGGCGCGCGGATGGAGAAGGCGGACATGGCTTACGATTTCATCATTGTCGGCGGCGGCTCGGCCGGGTCGGTCCTGGCGCACCGGCTGTCGGCGAAAAGCAGCAACAAGGTCCTGCTGTGCGAGGCCGGGCAGGACACTCCGCACGGCAAGGTGCCCCCGGAAATTCTCGACAGCTATCCTGGCACCGCCTATTTCGACCCGCGGTTTCATTGGACCGAACTCAAGGTCCACACCGAGATCGTCTCGCACAACCGGCCCGAGGAACGTCCGCCGCTGCGCAAGTACGAACAGGCGCGGGTCCTGGGCGGCGGTTCCTCGATCAACGGCCAGCTCGCCAACCGCGGCGCCCCCACCGATTACAACGGGTGGGAGGAAAAGGGCGCGGCGGGGTGGAACTGGAACGCGGTCCTCCCTTATTTCAAAAAGGTCGAGCGCGACATGGATTTTGACGGCCCCTGGCACGGCAAGGACGGCCGCATCCCGGTGCGCCGCATCTTTCCCGATCTGTGGGCGGGTCATCCCAAGGCGGTCGCCGACGCCTTTGCCGAAGCGGGCTACGCCTACATCCCCGACCAGAACGGCGAGTGGAAGGACGGCTATTTCCCGATCACCATTTCAAACCTTTACGACCGGCGCGTCTCGGCGGCGATCGGCTATCTCGATCCCGGCACGCGGATGCGCAAGAACCTCGAAATCGCGACTTCGACACAGATCACCGGGCTGATTTTTGAGGGGACCCGCGTTGTCGGCGTCAAGGCGCTTGTCCAGGGCCAGGAAAAGGAGTTCCGCGGTAACGAGGTCATCCTCTCCTCGGGCGCCATCCACTCGCCGGCCCATCTCTTGCGCGCCGGGATCGGACCGGCCGGGCCGCTCAAGGATCTCGGCATCGCGGTCGTCGCCCATGTGCCGGGAGTGGGCCAGCGGCTGATGGACCACCCGTCGATCTCGGTCTCCTCTTTCATCGCCCCCGCGGCGCGGCTCAACGGGCTGACGCGCCGCCACATCCTGGTCGGTCTGCGCTATTCCTCCGGGATCGGCGACGCGCCGCCGGGCGACATGTTCACCGTCGGCGTCAGCAAGTCGGCCTGGCACGCAGTCGGCGAGCAGATCGCCTCGCTCCTCATCAATGTCTACAAGACCTATTCCGAGACCGGACAGGTGAAGCTGGCGTCGCGCGACTGGCGCGCCGAACCGATTGTCGAGTTCAACCTTCTCTCCGACCGGCGCGATCTCGAACGGCTGATGGACGGGTTCCGGCGCTTTGGCGCGATGCAGCTCGCGCGCGCGCTCGCCCAGGCGACGAGCAATCCGTTTCCGGCGAGCTACAGCGACCGGGTCCGCCAGATCGGCGTTGTCAACCGGAAGAACGAGCGGATCACCGCGCTCGTCGCCAAATTGCTCGATGGCCCCGCCTGGCTGCGCACATACATGATCAACCGCTTTATCGTCGAGGGCTTTCGCTTTGACGAATTGATGACCGACAACGACAGGCTCGAAGCCTTTATCCGCAAGGCGGCGATCGGGGTGTGGCACGCCTCCTGCACCTGCCGGATGGGCGATGAGGACGATCCGATGGCCGTCACCGACAACGCGGGGCGGGTGCGCGGGGTCGCGGGGCTGCGCGTCTGCGACGCCTCGCTGTTTCCGGCGGTGCCCTGCGCCAACACCAATTTTCCGACCCTGATGACCGCCGAGAAGATCAGCGACATGATATTGACCGGGGCGTAACGCGTCGCCGGGGACAAAGGGAGGCAAGGATGCGCTTTGGGATTTTCGATCATCTGGACGACAGCGGGCTGCCCCTCCAACGGCATTTCGAGGAGCGGCTGAAGCTGATCGAAGCCTACGACCGCGCCGGGTTCTACGGCTATCACCTGGCCGAACACCACAACACGCCCTTGGGCTATGCGCCCTCGCCCGGCATCTTTCTGTCCGCCGTGGCGCAACGGACAAAGCGGCTCAAGTTCGGGCCGATGGTCTATCTCCTGCCGCTCTACCATCCGCTGCGCCTCATCGACGAGGTGTGCATGCTCGACCAGATGAGCGGCGGCCGGTTTCTCTACGGCGTCGGGCGCGGCATCTCGCCGGTCGAGGTCGGCTTTTACGGGATCGATTTTGACACCGGCGCGGAGCAGTTCCGCGAAGCCTTTGAGGTCGTGCGCCTGGGCCTGACTGAGGACCGGCTGACCTTTCACGGCAAATTCTACGATTTTGACAATGTCCCGATCGTGATGAAGCCGGTGCAGCAGCCCACCCCCGAACTCTGGTACGGCACCAGCCGGCCGGACAGCATCCCCTGGGCGGCCGAGCGCGGGGCCCACATCGTCACCTTGAGAGACAATGCCGCGGCGCGGCAGATCATCGAACTCTACCAGTCGGAATGGCGGCGGCTCGGCCGGGCCGAGGCGGACTTGCCGATGATGGGGATCAACCGCCATATCGTCCTCGCCGAGAGCGAGAGGGAGGCGCGCGAGAGCGCGCGGCGCGCCTATCCGCGCTGGCGCCGCCACATGGAGCTCTTGTGGGCGCAATACGATGTGCCGTTTCCGCTGAAGGCGGCGCTGCCCGAGGAATGGGACCCGCTGGAAGCGCACGGCCACGCGATCGCCGGCACGCCAGAGCAGGTGAGCGCGTATCTCGCGGCCCAGATCAAGGCCGCCGGCGCCAGCTATTTTGTCTGCGATTTTGCCTTTGGCGCGATGCGCCTCGACGAGGCGCTGCGCTCGGTTGAACTGTTCGCCGGCAAGGTGATGCCGGATTTCGCCTAGCCCCCGCCCCAATCTTCGCCGCAGGCGGAGGAGGAGGGGTGACGGCGACGGAGCTTCTTTGCTTTGGGAGGACAAGAGCAATGGGTACGATGATCGAATTCGCCCGCCCCGACGGGGGCCGGACCCGCGGCTATCTGGCGACAGCCGCGCGCGGCCGGCCGGGCGTCGTAGTGATCCAGGAGTGGTGGGGGTTGAACGACCAGATCTGCGGCGTTGCCGACCGCTTTGCGCGGGCCGGCTACAACGCGCTCGCCCCCGATCTCTACAAGGGCCGGCTCACCGCCGTCCCCGACGAGGCCAATCATCTGATGAGCGGTCTCGATTTTCCCGACGCCACGCACCAGGATTTGCGCGGTGCGGCGACGCATTTGCAGGCCGAGGGCGGCCGGGTCGCGGTGATGGGCTTTTGCATGGGCGGGGCGCTGACCATCGCCGCGGCGGTGCACATGCCGGAACTTGCCGCCGGGGTGTGCTTCTACGGCATCCCGGACCGGGGTTTTGCCGATCCCGCCCGGTTGCGCGTGCCGTTTCAGGGCCATTTCGCCAATCGCGACGACTGGTGCACACCGGCCGCCGTCGATGATCTCGAACGGGTGCTGAAAAGCGCCGGCGCCCGCCACGAGATCTACCGCTATGACGCCGCGCACGCCTTTGCCAACGAGCGCAGCGCCGCCTACGATGTCGCCAGCGCCAACCTCGCCTGGGAGCGCATGTCCGGGTTTCTCAAGAAAGAGTTGGGGTAAGGCGGTCCCGCCCGAGCCAGGCGCCGAGATCGGTGCGGGCGCGGCGGACGAGCAGCGGTTTGCGGTCGAGCCTTTTCCCGGGCGCTTCGGCGAGCGGCGGAAACAGGCCGAAATTGACGTTCATCGGCTGGAAACCGTGCGCCCTGGCGCCGCCGGTGATGTGAGCCAGAAGCGCGCCGAGCGCTGTCGTCGCCGGCGGCGCAAGGGTCTCGCGCCCCTGCCGCGCCACCGCCGCAAAGCGGCCGGCGAGAAGCCCGATCGCCGCGCTCTCGACATACCCCTCAACCCCCGTCAACTGCCCGGCGACGCGCAGCCGCGGCATCGCTTTCAGGCGCAGCAGAGGGTCGAGCAGCAGCGGGCTGTTGAGAAAGGTGTTGCGGTGCAGCCCGCCAAAGCGGGCGAATTCGGCCCGCCCCAGAGCCGGGATCAGGCGCAGGATGCGCTTCTGCTCGCCATGCCTGAGTTTTGTCTGAAAGCCGACGAGATTGAAGAGCGTGCCGAGGGCGTTGTCCTGGCGCAGTTGCACGACCGCGTGCGGCCGCTTGCCGGTGCGGGGATCGCGCAGACCGACCGGCTTCATCGGGCCGTAGCGCAGCGTGTCGGGGCCGCGCGCGGCCATCACCTCGATCGGCAGGCAGCCCTCAAAATAGGGGGTGTTCCGCTCCCACTCGCGGAACTCGGTTGTCTCACCGGCGAGAAGCGCGGCGACAAAGGCGGCGTATTCATCGCGGTCGAGCGGGCAGTTGATATAGTCGGCCGACCCCGCCTTGTCGTAGCGCGACTGGAACCACGCCATTGAGAAATCGATCGTGTCGCGATGCACGATCGGTGCGATCGCGTCAAAAAAGGAGAGCGCCTCGGCGCCGGTCAGTTCCCCGAGCGCGGCGGCGAGAGCGGGCGAGGTGAGAGGGCCGGTGGCGAGGATGACCTCATCCCACTCGGCCGGCGGCAGTCCTGTGATCTCCTCGCGGCGGATTTCGACAAGCGGCTCCGTGGCGAGCGCCGTTTCGATCGCCGCCGAAAAGCCGAGGCGATCGACCGCGAGCGCGGTTCCGGCCGGGACGCGATGGCGGTCGGCGGCGGCCAGGACCAGCGAACCGAGGCGCCGCATCTCCTCGTGCAGGAGACCGATCGCGCTCTTCTCGGCATCATCCGAGCGAAGGGAGTTGGAGCACACCAGTTCGGCGAGACCCGCCCCCTGATGCGCCTCGGTCGGACGCACGGGGCGCATCTCATGCAGCACGACCGGCCCGCCGGCTCGCGCCAGTTGCCACGCCGCCTCAACGCCGGCGAGACCGCCGCCGATAACGTGGACGGCCCTCGTCATAACCGACAAGTGCCGCCGGGCGCCGCGCTTTGCAAGCCCATGCTGCCGCCTTCCGGACTGTGGCCGGGCGTGATAGGCTCGCGCCAGATGATGGGAGGATGAGATGAGCGATCCGCAAATCGTCGCCCTGCGCGCCAAAATGGCGGCTCGGCCGCGCCCCGACGACTACCGGCAGCGCCGCAGCGACACCGACGCGCGCGGCCTCGCCTACGGGCTTCCGGCCGATGTCGCGGTCGAGCCGACAAACGCGGGGGGCGTCAAGGCCGAGTGGACCGTGACCCCGGGCGCCGACCGCGACGCCGCGCTCCTCTATTTTCACGGCGGCGGCTATGTCATCGGTTCGCTCGACAGCCATCGTCACCTCGCCGCCGAGGCCGGCCGCGCGCTCAGCGCCCCGACCCTGGCGCTCGAGTATCGCCTGGCGCCGGAGCACCCGTTCCCGGCCGCGGTCGAGGATGCGCTCGCCGGCTATCGTTATCTCTTGGGCCGCGGGATCAAGCCCGGCCGCATCGTGCTTGTCGGCGACAGCGCCGGCGGCGGTCTCGTCGTCTCGGCAATGCTGGCGATCCGCGACGCCGGGCTGGCGCAGCCGAAGGCCGGCTGGTGCATTTCGCCCTGGGCCGATATGGAGGCGTTGGGCGAGACGATGGAGAGCCTCGCCGCAACCGACCCGATGGTGCAGAAGGCCGGTCTCCTCGACATGGCCCGGCTTTACCTGAACGGCGCCGATCCGCGCTCGCCGCTGGCCGCCCCGATCTATGCCGATTTGAAGGGTCTCGCGCCGCTCTTGATCCAGGTCGGCGCCGCCGAGACCCTGTTGGACGATGCGATCCGTCTCGCCCGCGTCGCCGGCATCGCCGGCCTGCCGGTCGATCTGCAGATCTGGCCCGAGATGGTCCATGTCTGGCCGCTGTTTCATCCCGAGCTCGACGCCGGCCGCCGTGCTCTGACGATCGGGGCCGCGACACTAAACTTGTTTTGAAACAGTGGCACAGGGCGGAAGCGCCATGCGAATTCCGCCCGAATGCAGTCGAGAGCGGCGGACCGCGCCTTCGCGTGTCCGCTCTACGCTACTGGCGTGCGTTCTCTCTATTAGGAATTCCTATTAGATGCCGTAATGGGCCTACGCCAGGAGTACCTGGCGGGGCGGCTGTCCCTCAGAGTGATGGTGTGATCACGGGGTCCAAACGGGTCGGCCCCAAGCATCATCGAGGGACAGCCATGGATCACCA
>JBOHMF010000067.1:0-13425 GCA_050730055.1 Allostellaceae bacterium | reverse complement strand
AAAGACCGCCTGCTCCTTTCTTGGCGTGCTCTGTCTGGCCGCCGCTGCCGATTGGCTCAAGCCATAACAGGCCCTAGGCGTCATAAAATCTTACAGAACATAACAAGAAAGTTTATACAAGATAAAAATATCAAGCAAAAAAGGGGCAGAAAAAGGGCCGATTGCGGCCATGAAATTTTTTGGCAGAGATTGGCATCGTTCCCTTTCGTCATCGCCCTCCGAGAGCTTCAAACAAGGGTTGCAGCAAGTGTTCGTAGGGGCGCCACCGGCCGATCGAGCTGGGGTAGATCGGTTGTCGGACCTGCGCCGAGCTGGCCGTCCAGACCGGCCGCCGGGTCTGATGAAAAGCGAGACAGGCCGCGTCCCAGTCGAGACCGCAATGCGCGAGAATGCGTCGCGCCTGCCCTTCGAGATCGGTCACCAGCTCCTCGTACCGGACCTCGATCATGACCCCGTCGGGCATGATCCTGCGCCAGTGTTCCATCAGGCCCTCATAGGCCCGGTAATAACGGCCGAGTTCGCCAAGATCGTAGGTGTGCGGCTGGTCGCCGGCAAACAATATGGCAAAGCAGGACAGGCAGGTGTCGATCGGATCGCGCCGCATATGGATGATGCGGGCGTTTGGCAGCGCCAGAGGGATCAGACCGGTGAGGAGGAAGTTGGCCGGCATCTTGTCGGTGATACGGGCCGCCCGGTGCGCGCCGCTCCTCAGCGCCGTGATGTAGCGGCCTCCCAGCGCGCGCAGTTGCTCCCTACTGAGCAGGCGAACCGCCTCGGGATAGTTGGGCGGTGGAGCGGCCATGCCCCCCAGCCGCATCGCCGTGTCTCTGACGGCGTTCTTGAAGGCGGAGAGTTCGCCCCCGCCAAACACCCGCGGATGGCTTGCCACGATCTGCTCGACCAATGTCGTGCCCGAGCGCGGCATGCCGAGGATGAACACCGGAACCGGCGAGGGATCGCCCGACCCCGCCTTGCTGCACATCAGTTCGGACGTGAACACCGCCGCGATGCGGACAAACGATTCGAGCGTTCCCGCCTCGTCATAAACGATCTGCCGCCGCATCATCGCATTGCCGCGCAGCAGGTGCTGGAACGAGCGGTCGTGTTGTTTGGTGTCCGCATATGCTTTGGCCAGCGCAAATTGCAGCTGGATCTGCTCGTCCTGCGGCAATGCCGCGCCTTGCTCGGCCAGCACCTGCATCGCGGCGACCTGCGCATCGTCCGCGGTGAACCGCTTGACCTCGCCGAGGCTGCGGTAAAACCGGCCGGTCTTTGGTTCGAGGGCGATGGCCCGCTCAAAGGCCCGGCGCACTTCGGCGAGCCGGCCGAGGCCGTGCAGCATGCAGCCGAGATCGTGGTGCGCCGCGGCCAGCCCGGGTTCGAGAGTGATGGCCCGTTCGAGGCAGGCCACCGCCTCTTGCAGGCGGTTCAGCGCAAAGAATTCGTTTCCGAGATTGGCCAGCGCCTGCGGATAGTTTGGCCTGATGCCAAGAGCGCGACGATAGCAGGCCATCGCCTCGTCATGGCGGTTGAGCATGCGAAAGACCGTGCCGAGGCTGTTGTGCGCCTCGGCCGATTGGGCGTTCTGGCGCAGCGCCTGCTGCAACAGGCTGGCCGCTGCGTAGAACCTGCTTTGTTGCAGGCAGAGGCGGCCAAGATTGTGGAGCGCATCAAAATGATCTGGTTCGGCCTCGCGGACCTCCCGGTAGAGCCGCTCGGCCTCGGTCAGGTTTCCCTGCCGATGGAGTGACAACGCGGCCCGAAATACCCGCGGCGCTCTCGCGCCCCCTTCCCCGCCCGCGGAACCCGCCGCCTCTGCCCCGCCGCCGGGCGCATCGCCGTTGAGTGCGTCGAGCAAGGGCGCGAGCAGATGCCGATAGGGTCGCGACCGCCCACCCGCGTCGCGATAGACCGGTTGGCGCACCTGCGCGGCGCTCGCTGTCAGGACCGGTCGCCGGGTCTTGTGGAAGGCAAGGCAGGCAGCGTCCCAGGCGAGCCCGCACCGGCTCACGATCAGGCGGGCCTGCCGTTCGAGATCGGCCACCACGTCCTCATAACGGACCTCGATCATGACCCCGTCCGGCAACACCTCCCGCCAATGCGCCATCAGTTTCTGGTAGGTGCGATAATGGCGGCCGAGTTCGCCGAGATCGTAGCTCTGCGGCTGCGGTCCGGCGAACAGGTGGGAAAAGCAGGACAGGCAGGTGTCGATCGGGTCGCGGACGGCATGACGGCCCAGGTTGTAAAGCGCACCAAAATGCCTGGGATCGGTTTTCAGGACCGCTTTGTAAAGCCGCTCCGCCCCCTCCGGATTGCCCTGCTGGTGGGCCGCAAGCGCCGCCTGGAGTGCCCGAACCGCGGGGGTTCGGGCGTCACGCTGGTTGCGGCGGTCCCGTTGTCTCACGCACCCTCGCAGCAGTTTGCCGGTTGCATTCCCTGCGCAATGATACCGCGCCTCGGGAGGTCGCGCAGGAGGCGGGAATGACCGCCGGGACGATGGCATGCCGCAGAAGGCCGGGTGCATCACCGTGACCTGCGCGATGGCGCTTACGGGTCGGTCAGCGTAATGACAAGACCGTCCTGGCCCGGCTCGACACCAGCCGGCAGTTCGGCGCTGAGTTCGCGATAGTCGAGGCTCTGGTCCATATGCGTCAGCACGGCGCGGTGCGGCGCGACGCGCGCGATCCACGAGAGCGTTTTGGCAAGATGGCTGTGGGTCGGATGCGGCTCGCGGCGCAGGCAATCGACAATCCACACCTCGCTGCCGGCGAGCGCGGCAAAGGCTGCCTCGTCGAGTTCGGTCGCATCGGTCGAATAGGCAAAGCCGCCGATGCGAAACCCGAGCGTTGCGCCAAACCCGTGATCCTGCACAAACGGCACGACCGCGACGCCGGCCGCCGCAAACGGGCCAGTGATCTCGTGCGGCACCAGGATCGGCTTGTAAAAGCGGCCCGCTTCCGCCGGATCGAGGGTGTAGCCAAAACGCGCGCGGATCTCGGCAAGCGCCCTGCCGTCGGCATAAAGCGGGATCTCCGCCCGCATCAGCCGGTTGACCGTGCGCAGATCGTCGATGCCGTGCAGGTGATCGGCATGCGCGTGGGTCATCAGCACGGCGTCGATGCGCGACACGCCCGCGTCAAGCAACTGCTCGCGCAGATCGGGCGCGGTGTCGATCAGGAGCGTCACCCCGCGGGTCTCGACCAGAACCGAGACGCGGCGCCGGCGGTTGCGCGGATCGGCGGGATCGCAGCGGCCCCATTTGCCGCCGATCAGCGGCACACCGGTCGAGGGGCCGCAGCCGAGAACGGTCACTCGCATGGGGCGGCGCGGCTCGCCTTGGCAAAGAGCCGATAGAAGTTGTCGGTCGTCCGTTTGGCGAGTTGCTCGGGTGCGATCCCTTTGAGCGCCGCTACCGCCGCCGCCGTCACCGCGACAAAGGCCGGCTCGTTGCGCCGGCCGCGATGGGGCACCGGCGCGAGGTAGGGCGCATCGGTCTCGACAAGGAGACGATCAAGCGGCACATCGCGCACGATCGCGCGCAACCCCTCGGCGTTGCGAAAGGTCGCAATACCCGAGATCGAGATGTAAAAGCCGAGCGCCAATGCCCGCTCGGCCAGTTCCCGGCCGCTCGAAAAGCAGTGCAGGACACCGGCCGGCGGCCGCTCCTCTTCAAGGATCTCGGCGATCGCGCGGTCGGCCTCGCGGGCGTGGACGATCAGCGGCAGACCGGTGGCACGAGCGGCTCTCGCATGGGTGCGAAAGACCTGCATCTGCACCGCGCGCGGGCTCAGGTCATAGTGAAAATCGAGACCGCTCTCGCCGATGCCGATGACCTTTGGAGGTTCGGTCAAGGCCGCCAGCGCATCCACGGTCAGCGCGGCGTGATCCTTGGCTTCATGCGGGTGCGCTCCGACCGAGCACCAGATCCCGTCATGGCTTTCGGCGATCGCGCGCACTTCCGGGAATTCGTCGAGCCGCGTCGCGATCGTCAGCATCGCGGTGACGCCGGCATCGTGCGCGCGGGCGATGACGGCCTCGCGTTCCGCAGCAAAATCGGGCGAGTCGAGGTGGCAGTGGCTGTCGACCAGCATGACCGCCCTACCCCTGGCCATCCGCCGCGGTGGCGCTTTCGACAAAACGCGGAAAGATGCCTTCCGGCCGCGGCAGCCGTGTCCCGGGTTTTAGCGGAGCCTCGGCGAGCGCCCGGAAATCGCGCTCTCCCGGCTTGACCGCGAGTTGATCGAGCAATTTTCCAGCGGAGCCTGGAACAAAGGGTTGCATCAGAATCGCAAGGTGGCGGATCACCTCTGCGAGGGTGTAGAGCACGGTGCTCATGCGCGCCGGATCGGTGCGGGCAAGCGCCCAGGGCGCGGTCTCATCGACATAACGATTGGCTTCGCCAACCACGTGCCAGATCGCCTCCAGCGCCAGATGAAACGCCGGTTCGGTCATGTGGCCGCGCACCGCCGGCAGGAGCGCGCGGGCAGCGTCCAGGAGCGCACGGTCGGGTGTTGAAAAGGCACCCGGCGCAAGCACCGCGGCGTCGCAGTTGCGCTGGATCAGGGTCAGAACGCGCTGCGCCAGATTGCCAAAGTCATTGGCAAGATCGCCGTTGTTGCGGCCAACGATGGCGCGATGCGAAAAGTCGCCATCATTGCCAAACGGAAACTCGCGCAACAGGAAATAGCGCACCGGATCAAGACTGTAAGTATCGACAAGCTGCTGCGGCGCCACCACATTGCCGAGCGATTTTGACATCTTCTGCCCCGCGACCGTCCACCAGCCATGGGCGAAGACGCGGCGCGGCGGCAGGAGACCTGCCGCCATCAGAAAGGCTGGCCAATAGACCGCGTGAAAGCGTATGATATCCTTACCCACCATGTGAAAAGCGGTAGGCCAAAAGGCTGAAAAATCGGGATTTTCGGTATCAGGATAACCGACCGCGCTGAGGTAGTTGATCAGTGCGTCAAACCAGACATAGACAATATGCCCGGGATGACCCGGCACCGGCACACCCCAACTGAAGCTGGTGCGCGAGATCGACAGATCCTTCAACCCGCCGCGCACAAAGCTGATGACCTCGTTGCGCCGGCTCCGCGGCGCCACCGCATCGGGGTTCTCCTCATAATAGGCCAGCAGCCGGTCCTGCCAGGCCGAGAGCCGGAAAAAGTAGTTCTCCTCCTCGACCCACTCGACCGCGGCGCCGCTCGGCGCCTTTCCATCCACCAGTTCGCTCTCGTCATAAAAGGCTTCGTCGCGCACCGCGTACCAGCCCGAGAAGCGGCCGAGATAGATTTCGCCGCGGCGCTCCAACTCGCGCCACAGCGCCTCGACGGCGCGGATGTGGCGCGGCTCGGTGGTGCGGATGAAATCGTCGTTGCTGATGTCGAGAAGCCGCGCCATCTCGCGAAAGGCGGGCGAGATGCGATCGGTGAATTCCTGCGGCGAGATGCCGGCCTGGCGCGCCGACTGCTCGACCTTCTGGCCGTGCTCGTCGGTACCGGTCAGAAACTTGACGCGCCAGCCGTCGAGCCGCATGAACCGCGCCAGCGCATCGCAGGCCACCTCGTTATAGGCGTGGCCGATGTGCGGCTGGTCGTTGACGTAAAAGATCGGGGTGGTGAGAAAAAAGGTCCGTTCGGCCGGCATGACGCTCTCCAGACCCCAGATATGGGCGGCGGTCCCGTGTGATCCAGTCCCACGGCGGGAGACGTCTTCTACCCTGCCATCCGCGCGATCGCCAGAACGGCCCCGAGCAGTGCCTGCTTTTTGTCGAGATTGAGGGCGTCGGCGC
Organism: Allostellaceae bacterium; assembly: GCA_050730055.1. Classification (GTDB taxonomy): domain Bacteria; phylum Pseudomonadota; class Alphaproteobacteria; order ATCC43930; family CGMCC-115725; genus AP-15. Next base: position 7,631 of record JBOHMF010000067.1, on the reverse strand, counting down.
GGCTGAACCGGCGGCGGTTCTCCTCGTGGAGCACGGCCCAGCGGGCTGGATCGGCGCCCCGCGCCAGCCGCGCCAGCACCGCCTCCGCACCGGTGGCGATGCCCTCCCGTTCCGCGACGGCCGGACAGCCGGCCGCGACCGCCGCCAGCCGCGCCGGCATTTCCGTCAGCAATTCTGTGGCCATGCGATAGCCGTCCTCGCTCTCCGGACGGACCAGCCGGTCGGCGAAGGCGTGCAGCCGCGTCAGATCGAGCGCCGGACGCCCCGCCCCGCGCGCAGCATCGACCGGCGGCGCGAGGATCTCGATCAGGGCGCGATAGAGCGCGAGACCGTTGGCATCGGCGAGTTCGAGAGCGCGTCCGATGCTGCCTTCGGCCAGCGCCGCCAATGCGCTGGCCTCCGGCGCAGCGAGGTCCGGCCGGTACTGCGCGAGCAGACGCCGAACCAGAAGCGGAGCCAGCGCCATCAGCGGCATCCGCCGGCAGCGCGAGCGGATCGTCGGCAACAGCCGGCCCGGGTTGTGGCTGACCAGCAGCACCAGCACCCGCTGCGGCGGCTCTTCAAGGATCTTCAATAAGGAGTTGGCAGCGATCGCATTCATCTCCTCGGCGCCATCGACGATGACGATGCGCCACCCTCCCTCCGCCGAGGTCAGTCGCAGAAAGGCGGTGATCTCACGCGCATCCTCGACAATGATATCGCCGCGCAGCCGGCGCCGTTTCGGGTCCCAGGCGCGCTCGACAGTCAACAGATCGGCGTGACCGCCCGCGGCGATGCGATGAAAAACACCGCTCACCGGATCGATCGCCAGACCGGCACTCTCCGCCGCGATCGCGTTTGTCGCGTCCGGGGCGTTTTGTGCCAGAAGGAAACGCGCCAAGCGAAAGGCGAGCGTCGCCTTGCCGATGCCGCGCGGCCCGCTGAGGAGGATCGCGTGCGGCAGCCGGTTCCGCTCGTGGAGGCGCCGCAACGCACTTTCGGCCGCCTCGTGACCCAGAAGATCGGGGTTGGCGCGCGGCGGCGGGGCCAGCGCCGGCGCCAGATCGCTGCTCGGCTCGCCCGCCCGCACCGCGCCCGCGGCCTCAGGCAAAAATGACGCCGGCGCGCTGCGCCACCACGGCCAGCACGGCACGATGCACCGCCGCCACCTCCGTACCGGCATCGACGATGGCGCAGCGCACAGGGTCCGCGCGCGCGATCGCCAGAAAGCCCTGGCGCAGCCTCTCGTGAAAGGCGCGGTCACGCCGCTCAAAACGATCGCCCGCTGCGGGCGATCCGCCACCGCGTGCGGCGGCGCGGGCAAGACCCTCTTTGACCGGCAGATCGAGGATCACAGTCAGATCCGGCACAAAATCTCCCAGCGCAAAGCGATGTAGCGCCGAGAGTGCCGCAACCGGCAAGCCGCCGCCATAGCCTTGATAGGCGAGGGTCGAATCGGCAAAGCGGTCACAGACGATCCACACCCCCTGGGCGAGCGCGGGGCGGATCGTGCGGACCACGTGCTCGCGGCGGGCGGCGACCATCAACAGGGCTTCGCTCGTCGCATCCCACGCGCCGGCCGCACCGTCGAGCAGCAGATGGCGGATCGCCTCGCCGCCCGGCGATCCTCCGGGTTCGCGGGTGCCGTGCGCGGCGATCCCGGCGCGCCCGAGCGCTTCCACCAAAAGGCGCACCTGCGTCGTCTTGCCGGCGCCCTCGCCGCCCTCGATCGTGATGAATTTCCCGCGCTTCCCGGACCCCGACCTCGCCATCGGCGGCATCCCGGGCGCCGGCGCCCGCTCAGTCGGAGACGAGGCGCGCGCCGCGGTAGCCGCCATTGATGACGCGCGACAATACCCGGTGGGCTTCCTCGACGCTGGCAAACGGTCCCAGCCGCACGCGGTAAAGTGTGACACCGCGGACCGCGGTGGCGCTGACCCGGACGCTGGCCAGACGGGAGACCCGCGCGCGCACGCGCTGCGCATTGCGCGCCTGCGAGAAAGCGCCCGCCTGAACATAAATCCTCGCTGGCGGATAGTCGGCGGCGATGCGCGCGGGGCGGAGACCCGGCAGCCGGTAGGTGATCGGACGGATTGCGCGCAGATCCGGCAGCTTGTAGGTCATCGGCCCGGCAGAACGCCGGGGCGGCGGCCGATAGGCGACAAAATCGACATGTGGCGGGGCCGGACGCGGTTCAGCAAACCGGCCCGATGAGATGGCCGGCGCATAATAGGCCGGTTGTTCATAGACCGGAGGCTGATACGCCGGCGGCTCGTAGGACGGTGGCGGATTGGCGGCTGCGATCACGACCGGGGCCGGCTGCGGTGGCGTATAGACCGGGGGCGGGGGTGGCGGCGGCGCGGCGCGCGCGACCCGGACAGGCGGCAGCGGCGCGGCGGCCGGGACCGCCTGGGCATAGAGGGGGCCGTCCGCGATGATGCCCTGGCGCGCCAGTTGGGCCACCTCGATGCTGCGCCGCTTCAGAACCCGGACGCGGACCGGCGCGGTCCCGTGGCCCTCAAAGCCGAGCAGTTGCGCGGCGCGGCGCGACAGGTCGATGATGCGGCCATCGACAAAGGGGCCGCGGTCGTTGATGCGCAGATCGAGCGAACGGCCGTTTTGCAGATCGGTGACGCGCACGATGCTCGGCAGCGGCAGGGTCGGATGAGCGGCGCTGAGCGCGTTCATGTCAAAGATTTCGCCATTTGCAGTCAGCCGGCCATCATACTTTGGTCCGTACCAGGAGGCGACGCCGGTGCGGTCGTAATGATAATCGACATGAGGATAATACCAGACGCCACTGACTTCATAGGGCATGCCGACCCGGTAATACCCTTCCTGCCCCGGTTGGGGCGCGGGGCGGTTGACGTGCATCTCCGCCGATTGCTGCATGTGGCGGCCGGCGCAGGCGGCGAGCAGAGCGGTCAGGGCCAGCGGCGCCGCAAGGTGCGCCGCTCGGCGCAGGCAACGGGCGGCACTCATGCGCGCGCCATGCTGTCGGAAAGATATCCGACCGCAGCAGCAAAATAGGTCGAATGGTTCCACTTCATGATCGTGCGGAAATTGCTGAAGACGAGATAGGCGGGACCCCCTGCCCCATCCGGCAGGACGAGCGAAGCCTCGCCCGCCGCGGCGGCCAGCGCCTCGCCGTCCATGCCGCGCACGCCGAGGCGGCGCCATGCCGCGACCGGCTGCCGTGTTTCCAGCCCGGCATAGCGCGGGTCAAAGCCGTCGGGCAGCGTGACTTCCTCGCCCCAACCCTCGCCCCGGCGCCATCCCAGATGGGCAAGGAAATTGGCGATCGAAGCGAGGACATCGGCGCGGTCGGTCCAGATGTTGCGCCGCCCGAGACCGTCGTAATCGACCGCATAATGCAGAAAGGTCGAAGGCATGAACTGGCACTGCCCCATTGCTCCGGCCCACGAACCCAGCATGCGGTCGGCGCTCACGTCGCCGTCATCGAGAATGCGCAGGGCGGCGATCAGCTCGTGCCGGAAATAGGGACTGCGCCGCCCCCCAAAGCCGAGCGTGGCCAGTGCAGAGACAACCCCGTAATCGCCGGTGACCTTGCCAAAATTGGTCTCCACCCCCCACAGCGCGACAATGACCGGCGGATCGACCCCATAGCGATTGGAGATCGCGTCGAGCAGCGGGCGGTTGCCGGCGAGGTGCTGCTGAGCCCCGGCGATGCGGGTCGGGGTGACGACCTTGTCGAGATATTCGGCAAAGCTCATCCGGTGTTCGGGCTGCCGGTTGTCGAGCGCAACGACGTGGGGCAGGTAGCGCGCATAATGCAGCGCGTAATCGACCGTGCCGGCGCGGATGCCGGTATCGAGCGCTTCCCGGCGCACGCCGGCGAGAAAGGCGTCAAAATCCGCGGGGGCCGCATCGGCCGCCCGCGCCAGCGCCGGCAAAACCGCGGGCGCGGCCAGAACGGGAGCCGCAAAGAGCGCGCGTCGGCTGACCCGGAGAGGCGCCATCAACAGCCTCATCAATAAGAGTTTCCCGTGACTTCTGTGCCACAACCGCGGCGCAGGGTGCAACGCCGCGGCGGAAAAACCCGCAGATTCCGCCGGAAGTGAGGCGCGTTGCAGCGGATCGCCGGGAAACGGGCCGGCGAATCGGCCGTCCGCAGCATTCGCAAAAGCGGTGCTCCCGGCGCATCCCGGCTGTCAAAAATTCCGACACCCGGCGAAGGCGGTGCCTGCGCCCGCTCCTGTTTGCCAATCTAGAGGAAAACTAGGGTGTTACCGGGGTCGCGCCGCGTCTCGCCAGGATCGGCGGTCTCGCCCGGCGCCTTTCCAAGCCGGAACGAATCGCGGTGGGGTCGAAGCACTTGTCGGATTTCTTTACATGGGTCAATTCGATGCCCGCTCACCGGCCGCGGTCTCGGGAACGCCGCGGCCCGTTCTCACTTTTGGAAGAATCGTAGAATTATCTCAATATGTTATCGGATTAGAGCGAGACGCACCACGGGGCGGCAGCGCTCGGGGGTCGCAAAACCGGCGAGCGACGGCAAGGGTTTTTGGCGCGCCGTGCCGCGAAATGCCGCAATGCTGTGTCGGAAAATTTTACAAATGCTGGGCGCTGTTGGCTAAGTCATTGATTTTTATGGATGGCACGATTTTTGCCTATAATTGAGCAAGTGCCGTTCTTGGATGTAGGGAACAAAAATGTCAGCCTGGATCACGCGCTCGAAGCTAGGTATCGCGGGGGGCATTGCAGGTGCGGTGTTTGCCTTGGCGCTGGCGTCCGCTCCCGCGCATGCCGATGTGGTAGATCCCCAGATCTTCATCCAGCAATCGGGCACCAGTCCTGCCGGCGGGGACCCGAACCTCATCACCAACACCGGCAGTTTTGTCGTCGGGGTGGCGGGCAACCACACCATGAATAACCCTCTGCTGATCATCGTTGGGGTTTATAACGGCAGCGGCACCCCCACGATCAGCTTCACCGGCGGCGTCAGCAACGCAACGGTGGGCACTTATGGTTTGACCGCGCAAACGGCCACGTTCACATCGTCATCAAGCGGGTCCGCGTTTGACCAACTCGGCCTGAGCTCCGGGGGTTCCGAGAATTTTGGCAACTGGTCATCCGCCGATGGCGCGAATGGCTTCGCAACGCCGACCAGCTTTTCGCTGCATGCGTTTGCACTCAATACGAGCTTGGCGTCTGGCAGCCCGATCACGATCGACGAAAGCGGGGCCGCCAACGGCTCGTTCATCCTCGCATACGGCTGTGAGGGGACCTCAGGCACCAGCGCTTGCTCCGGCGGCGCCATCGGACAGACGGTGTTTACGAATACCGGCTTGGTGGATGCGCCGCCGGTTCCCGAACCCGCGAGCCTCGCGCTGTTTGGCACGGCGCTCGCCGGTCTCGGCCTGCTCGGAATGCGGTGGCGCCGGCGGGTCTGACCCCGTTCTCATCGTTTCTCTGCGCGACGCCGCCCGCTCCCGCGGGCGGCGTTTTTCTGTCCGTGGCGGCGTGCCCGTCCTTTTGGTGTCGTCATGGCCGGTGGGCCTTTAGCCACCGGGCTTGACCCGGTGGTTGACCCGGCCATCCACGCGCCCGCAGCAAATGCCGGCGTCCACGGCAAAGGCGTGGATGCCCGGCACAAGGCCGGGCATGACGCGCAAACAGCATCTCCGGTTCCCGCGCTCAGCCGCCCTTGACCGCCTGCCAGCGCGTGAGCGCCGCGTGCGGTTTTGATTGCGCCGGGTCTATCATCTCCTGATGAACGCCGGTATCGGCGGTCAACTCGACGACATAGCCGTTCGGGTCGCGAAAGTAGATCGACCGGCAGAAGCCGTGATCGACCGGGCCGCGCACCTCGATCCCCTGCGCCCGCCCCTTTTCGAGCATGCGGTCAAAGACATCGTTGTCGACCCCGAGCGCGATGTGCAGGTCGAGATCCTCCTGCCGCTTGAAATCAAACGGTCTGCCCGGCGCCTCAAAAAAAGCGAGGCAGGAACCGTCCTTCATCTGGAAGAACGTATGCAGCGCCTTGCCGCCGGCAACCTCAAAGGCGCTGACCAGGGGCAGTCCGAGAAACTCCTCGTACCACGCCCGCGTCTCCTCGGAATCGCGGCAGCGATAGGCGTTGTGATGCAGTCCCTTGATATCGGTCATCAGAGAGCCTCCGCTTGGGATGTTCAGAAAAAGATGCTGACATTCTTCGCCCCCAGAACGTTCTGGTCGAGGACGAGGCGGCGGTGGGCGATCTTCCACCCCTCGCCCTCCCGCCGCAGCACATCCTCGCGCGCGCCGACATAAAAATCCTCCTCGCGCTCGGCCCGGCTGCGATAGACGAGAAAGTTGGAATAGACCGTGATTTCTCCGTCCGCCGCGCCGGCCTCGACCTCGATATTGGTGATCAGATGGCGCGTGCGCGAGGGCGGATCTTCCGCCCAGGCCATCCCGGTGTCGAGGCGCGCGACCCGCGCGCCGAGCGTTTCCCTGGTCTCGTCGAGAATCGCCAGTTCGTCCTCGCGCCCCCGGTCGTCCTCGATATAGCGTTCCGGATCGAGGATCGCGATCGCCTTCGAAGAACGCGGGTAGCGGTTGCTGCGTCCGGCCATGAAGTAGCGCACGTCTGCGGTGAACAGGTCGAGCCACTCATGAAAGCGCCGCCCATCGAGCAGGCGCGCCTCGCGATAGAGAAACTGCTCGACTTCGCGGATCAGATCAGGGTCGTTACGCATGAATTGACCCCTGTAGCCCGCTGTTTGCCCCCTCGCCCGCTCCCTCTGCCATCAGTTCGGCCCAGTGCCGGTAAAAGCTGCGGTGGTTGCTTTCGCTGTAGCGGTAATCGCTCGCGACCGCTCCGAATTCCGCGGCAAAGCGCTCGCGTCCGAGACCCATTTCGTAATTGAGCGCATGGCGCCGGGCGACGACGCCGCGCCCGGTCTGGGTGCAGCCCTGCCAGTTGTCCATGTCGTCCTGCTCAAACGTGCCGCCGGGGCCAAAGACGCGCGCGCCGGAAAGGCGCAGCGCCCGCTTCACCTCGGGCGGCGCCGCCTTGTCGGCAAAGACCCAGGCCCACACTTCGGTCTCTTCCGGTCCGCGCGGGTGCCACACCCGGATCGTGCGCGAGGTCGGCCGCAGCATCGAGAAGTTCGGAAAGACCGTGCCGGCAATCGGCGTGCCGAGGTCGAGCCGCGGGCCAAGCCGCCGGCGCATCTCGGGGAGGATCTGCGCCTCATAGGCCAGCACCTCGGGGCTCGGCGGATCGGCGACCATGTCGGGTCCGACTGTCATGATGCTGTGGCCGCGGCCGAGCGCCAGCGCCCGGCCGGCATTGTCCGGCTTGACCCGGAAATCGCCACCCGATCCGGTCTCCACCGCCGACAGATGGCTCCAATGGACATGATAGCCGTCACCGGCGAAGTTCTCGGCCGGGAACTTCCAGTTGCACGGAATGATCCATTTGTGAATGCCGCCGATGATTTCGACACCGCCCTCGCGCCGGTCAAAAAACGTGTCGAGATACCACGCCATCTCACCGAGATACGCGCGCAAGGACGGCGCCTCGGGGTCAAAGGTGGCAAAATAGAGACCCTTGTAGCTGTCGAGCTGCGCCACCGGCACCAGACCCCAGCGCTCCCTTTGCAACTCCCCATGATAGGCTTCGCGCAGGTAGGGCACCCCGGTCA
>JBOHMF010000066.1:0-13460 GCA_050730055.1 Allostellaceae bacterium | reverse complement strand
CGCGGCACCGTCGCGCGATGGTAGAGGCCGGTCACGACGATCCGCGGGCGCCAGCGCGCGAGCCGCCACAGATTGCGCGGCTTTTTCAGATAACGGGCCGGGTTGTGCAGCCAGAACAGCCGGACTACGGCGCGCCGCACCAGACCGATGGTGCGATGGCCGCGATTGCCGATATAGAGATCGCAGGAGACCGGCACACCGTCGGCGATGGGCGCCCAACAAACGCCGTTGTGCGCGACCGGCGCGCGGCAGCGGTTGCGCACGGCAACCCTGTGCCCGCGCTGCGCCAGCGCCTCGGCAAGCGCGACAAAGGCGGTCTCGGCGCCGCCCAGCGGGGCGGACGCGGCCATCGCTCCATCAAAGGCGATCCCGTCATCGGCCATGACAACAGTGGCCATTGTCTACCTCTCAACCCCCTCCCTTCCCTCTCCCGCAAGCGGGGGAGGGTTAGGGTGGGAGCAGGTGGGTTCGAGCCGTGCCTTCAAGTAGGAAAGGATCGGATAGAGCGCCGCGAGAAGGGCGATCAGAAAGCCCCATAATCCCTCGCGATAACCGCGCCGGCCGACATAGCACTTCCAGAAGCGCGAGAGGATGCGGCGCAGGTTGTGTCCGAAGCTGCCGATCTCGCCCGATTCGCGCAGGTCCAGCGCGCGCGCACTGGTATAGCGGTCGAGCCGGCGCAGCATGTCGGAAATGTCACGATCGACGCGATGGACGAGGCGGGCGGCGAGCGCCGGCCCCGCGATACCCGAGAGCGTCACGCCGGGGTGAACGCGCTCTGCGCCCCAGACCTTGGCTCCCTTGCGGCAGAGCGCGGCGTGGGCCGAGCGGCCAAAGGAGGCGCCCCAGCCCCAGCGCACCCGGTGCTCACCGACGTAGTTGTCGATCGGGACCAGGTGCCAGTCAGCGCGCGACTCCTGGATGACCCGGCGGATTTCTGCGGCGAGTTCCGGCGTCACCCGCTCGTCGGCATCGATTTCGAGAACCCACCGGCCGCGGCAAAAGTCGATGCCGGCATGGCGGCGCGGCCCCTCGCGCTCCCAGGCGCCCTCGACGATCCGGTCGGTATAGCGCCGGGCTATCTCGCGCGAGCGGTCGGTGCTGCGGTCGAGGACGACGACGATCTCGTCGGCAAAGGCGAGGGTATCAAGACAGTCGGCAAGCTGGCCCTCCTCGTCGCGGGCGACGACGAGGGCGGAGAGGAGAGGGGTGGGATTGCCGCTCACGCCGCCGCGCTCGCCACCCGCTCCCATAACCGGCGGGCCGCCGCCGCCGCGGCGACGACCGAGATCCCGTCCATCAGGGTGCCGGTGGTACGGTGGTCAAAGCCGGGTCCCATCAGCCTTTCGGGCGCGAGGGGAGTGCACACGGTCGCGCAATGCGCGCCCCACGGCGCATAGCGGCCGACCGGGCTCGGCCCAAAGAGACCGAGGGTCGGGGTGCCGCAGGCCGCTGCCATGTGCATCAGCCCGGTGTCGTTGCCGATAAACAGCACGCAGCGCTTTAAGACCGCCGCAGCGGTCGGGAGATCGATCCGGCCGACGAGATCGATGCAGCGCTCCACGGGCAGCGAAGCGAGGAGCGGCGCCGCCTGGGCGCGCTCGTGGGCCGCGGCGATGACCGCGACGCGCGCCCCCGGCAGGACACCGTCGCGGGCGGTCAGCCGCGCCGCAAGCTCGGCAAAGCGCTCGCCGCGCCACTCCTTGCCGCACCAGTTCGCGGCCGGACCGATCGCCAGGACCGGGCCGCCCGCGGGCAGCAGCATTGCCGCGACGTGCTCGTGCGCGGGCGCTGTCCACAGGCGCGGCGCCGGCGGCGGATCGAGGTCAAAGAGACGGCCCAGTTCGCGCACCCGGTGCTCATCCGCGCGGCGCTTGCCGATGACCTTGCGCCGGCGCGCGCACAACAGCCAGGCCAGCGCCGAGCCGCGCAGATCGACGACCAGATCCCAGCGCCGCGGGGCCGCGACGGCGTAGAGCGCCAGCCAGTGCAGCCCCCCGCGCCGCTTGGCGACGACGAGAAGGCGTTTGAGACCGGGGACCGCCGCGAACAACGGCGCCGCCGGGGGGCCGGCGGCGATCGTCAGCCGCGCCGCGGGATGGCGTTCGATGAGATGGGCGAGAAGACCGCTGGAGAGGACCGCATCGCCGATGCGCGTCGCGGTCACAAACAGGATGCGCATGGCCGCGCCTTGTATCGCCTGCCCCGGCGCTTGCCAAGCGCACCCGCCCTGCCTAAGTCTAGCGCCCCGGTACGCACCGGAGAGCGCGAACCATGCCCAGCTTTGCCATCCTTGAAGATCGCGGCGTTCTCGCCGTTGCCGGGCTGGAGCGCCGCTCCTTTCTGCAAGGGCTGATCTCGAATGACAGCGAGCGGCTCGGCCCCGCCGAGGTCCGTTACGCCGCGCTGCTGACCGCGCAGGGGCGCTATCTGCACGATTTCCTCCTCGCCGAGGCCAGTGAGACGCTCTGGCTCGATTGCGAGAAGGCCCGTCTCGCCGATCTGAAGCGGCGCCTCTCGCTCTATCGGCTGCGCGCCAAGGTCGCGCTCGACGAGCGGGCCGATCTCGCGGTGGCGGCGGTCTTTGGCGAGGGTGCTTGCGCCGCCCTCGGCCTGCCGGCAGATCCCGGCGCAGCCGCCCCCTTTGCCGACGGTCTCGCCCTCAGCGATCCGCGGCTTCTCGCCCTCGGCGCCCGCGTCCTCCTGCCGCGCGAGGCGCTCGCCGCGGCGCTCGCCGCGCGCGGGATCGCGGAAGCCGATTTTGCCGCCTATGACCGGCTGCGCCTGGCTGAAGGCGTGCCGGACGGCAGCCGCGATCTGATCCCGGAGAAGTCGCTGCTGCTCGAATCGGGGTTTGACGAACTCAACGGCATCGACTGGCAGAAGGGCTGCTATATCGGGCAGGAGCTGACGGCGCGGACAAAATACCGCGGCCTTGTCAAGCGCCGCCTCTTTCCGGTGCGGATCGACGGACCGACGCCGCAGCCGGGGACCCCGGTTCTCGCCGAGGGTCGCGAGGTCGGCGAGATGCGCTCGGCCCGCGAGGGTCTCGGCCTCGCGCTGTTGCGGCTCGACGCCGCTGCGGCCAATACGCCGCTCGCGGCCGGCGCGGCGACGCTCATCCCGTCCCGTCCCGACTGGATGCGGCTTGACGGCGATCCACCCGCATGACGGCTGCGCCTATCGGCCGAGCTGGTTCAACTGCTGCTGGAGTTCGCGGTAGCGCGGATTGGCGGGGCTGACCCCCTCGCGTTCGAGCGCGCGCCGCTGATTGAGCAGGTCGATGCGGTAGGACTGTCTCTGCTGCTGGGCGAGCGGCGCGGGGTAAGCCGGAGCCGGGTAGGTCGGTTGCGGGCCAAGCGAAAGCCCTCCGGGCCGGGTCAGGATCGGCGACGGGATCGAGCCGGGCGGCAGCGGCGGTGGCGGTGCCCCGGCGGTGGGTGGCGGCAGTGGCGCCGGTGTTGTGATCGGCGCGCCAAACGCGGCAAAACCGGTGCCGAGCAGGGCCGCGGCGAGCGCGAGCGCCGCGCCTCTTCTCACGCCGTATCGCTCCCGCGCGCGTCTGCCCGCACCGCCTGGGCCGCCGCGAGGCGGGCGATCGGCACCCGGTAGGGCGAACACGACACATAATCGAGCCCGACCGACTGGCAGAATCGGATCGAAGCGGGATCGCCACCGTGCTCGCCGCAGATGCCGAGCTTCAAGTCCGGTCGCACGGCCCGGCCGCGTTCGGCGGCAAGGCGCACGAGTTCGCCCACCCCCACCGCATCGAGGGTGACAAACGGGTCGTGCTCGATGATCCCGAGCTTCTGATAGGCGCCGAGAAAACTTCCCGAATCGTCGCGCGACAGACCATAGACGGTCTGTGTCAGATCGTTGGTGCCAAAGCTGAAAAACCGGGCGCTCTCGGCGATCTCGCCGGCGCAGAGAGCGGCGCGCGGCAGTTCGATCATGGTGCCGACGAGATAAGGCACCGCGATCCCGGTCTCGGCCATGACCGCCTCTCCGATGCGATCGATGATCTCTTTCAGAATGTCGAATTCCCGGCGGGTGGCGATCAGCGGCACCATGATCTCCGGCTCGACCGTCGCGCCGGTTTCCCTGGCGACCGCAGCGGCGGCCTCAAAGATCGCCCGCGCCTGCATCTCGGTGATCTCGGGGTAGGTGATGGCAAGCCGGCAGCCGCGCAGGCCGAGCATCGGGTTGGTCTCATGCAGCGCGGCGGCGCGCTGGCGGAGAGCGGCGACGGACTTGCCGGTCAGTCGCGCGATCTCGGCAAACTCCTCCTCGCGCCTGGGCAGAAACTCGTGCAGCGGCGGGTCCAGGAGGCGGATCGTCACCGGTAGACCGGTCATGATCCGGAACAGCGCGACAAAATCCTGGCGCTGCATCGGCAGGAGCCTCTTGAGCGCGGCGCGCCGCCCGGTCTCGTCGTCGGCCAGGATCATCTCGCGCATCGGGCCGATGCGGTCAGCGTCAAAAAACATGTGCTCGGTGCGGCACAGCCCGATCCCCTCGGCGCCAAAGCGGCGCGCGGTCTCGGCATCGGCCGCGGTCTCGGCGTTGGTGCGCACCTTCATCTGGCGGATCGCGTCGGCCCAACCCATGACCGTCGCAAAATCGCCGGACAGCTCGGGCTGAACGGTCGCCACCTCGCCCGCCATGATCTCGCCGGTGGCACCATCAAGGGTGACGATATCGCCCGCCTTGAGGGTGTGGCCGGCGGCGGTCATTGTCCCCGCGGTGTAATCGATGCGGATGTCGCCGGCGCCGGCTACGCAGGGCCGCCCCATGCCGCGCGCGACGACGGCAGCGTGGCTGGTCATCCCGCCGCGCGCCGTCAGGATGCCGGCGGCGGCATGCATGCCGTGGATGTCCTCGGGGCTGGTCTCGATGCGGGCGAGGATGACGGCTTCGCCCCGGGCCGCCATCGCCTCGGCCGCGTCCGCCGAGAAGGCGAGCTGGCCCGAAGCCGCGCCCGGAGAGGCCGGCAGACCGCGCGCCAGCACCCGCGTCTTGGCCTTTGGATCGAGCATCGGATGGAGCAGTTGTTCGAGCGATTGCGGATCGATCCGCCCGACCGCCTCGGCGCGGGTGATGACGCCTTCCTCGACCAGCGCCACCGCGATCCTCAGAGCGGCCTGGGCGGTGCGCTTACCGGTGCGGGTTTGCAGCATCCATAATTTTTTCTGCTGTACCGTGAACTCGATATCCTGCATGTCCCGATAGTGGTCTTCGAGAATGCGCCGCACCCGCAGGAGTTCGGCGAACACCTCGGGCATCGCCTCTTCCATGGCCGGCAGTTTTGAGCCGTTCGCCGCCTTCCCGGCGCGTGTCAGATGCTGCGGCGTGCGAATGCCGGCGACGACATCCTCGCCCTGCGCGTTGACGAGGTATTCGCCGTAAAGCGCGTTCTCGCCGGTCGAGGGATTGCGGGTGAAGGCGACCCCGGTCGCGCAATCCGGTCCCTGGTTGCCAAACACCATCGCCTGGACATTGACGGCGGTGCCCCACGCGCCCGGGATGTCGTGCAGCCGGCGATAGGTGATCGCGCGCGGGTTCATCCACGAGCCAAAAACGGCGCCGATCGCCCCCCACAGTTGCTCCTGCGGGTCCTGCGGAAATTCGCGGCCAAGCTCGGCGCAGACGATCTCCCTGAAACCGGCGACGATCGCCTTCCAATCCTCGGCGTCGAGGTCGGTGTCGAGCGTCGCCCCGGCGTCGAGCTTGTGGTTCTCAATCAATTCCTCAAAATGATGATGCTCGACCCCGAGCACGACCTGACCGTACATCTGCAGAAAGCGGCGGTAGCTGTCATAGGCAAAACGCGCGTCGCCGCTCTCCTGCGCCAGCCCCGCGACGGTCTCATCATTGAGGCCGAGGTTCAAAACGGTATCCATCATCCCCGGCATCGAGATGCGCGCGCCGGAGCGGACCGAGACGAGAAGCGGGTTCTGCGCGTCGCCAAAGCGCGCGCCAAACCGGTTTTCGAGTTGCGCGAGGCTCCCGGCGACCTGATCCTCCAGACCGGCCGGGTGGGATTTGCCGTGCTCGTAGAAATAGGTGCAGGCTTTTGTGGTGATCGTAAAGCCGGGCGGCACCGGCAGCCCGAGCCGGCTCATCTCGGCGAGCCCAGCCCCCTTGCCGCCCAGCAGATCGCGCATCGCGGCCCGCCCCTCGGCGGCGCCGTCGTCCCCACCCCGCGCGATTTCATCGCGCGGGGACCCCAAACCAAAGCCGTACACCCATTTTGTCATGTGCCGCTCATCCTTCGATCTGCGAGAAATCGGCCACCCAATTCATAGTCGTGCGGATCGCCGACAGCAGCCGCAGCCTGTTCTCGCGCAACTCCGGTTCCTCGGCGTTAACAGTGACCTTGGCGAAAAATTCATCGACCGGCCGGCGCAGCCTCGCCAAGCGGCTCATCGCCGCCGAGAAATCTTCATGCCTGAGACACGTTTCGGCTTCCAGAGTCACCTCAGAGAGACACTGGTGGAGAGCCTTCTCCTCGGCTTGCTGCAACAATGCCGGATCGGGCGCGCCGTCATAATGTCGCTCGTCTCTCTTCTCCTCGATCGTAACAATGTTGGCGGCGCGCCGGTAGGCGACGAGCAGATTGGTCCCGTCCTCCGAGTCGAGGAACGCGCGCAATGCAGCGACGCGCGCCAGGAGACGGACAAGATCGTCCTCGCGCGCTCCGGGCTGGGCGGTCCCCCGCGCCTCAGCAAATGCCGCAGCGATCAGATCGTGGCGCACGCCCTCCCCGCGTAGATGAACCTTGAGGCGCTCGATGACGAATTCTAGGAGTTCGCGACTCCTGTCCTGGAGGACAAAGCGGCGGGTGTCGAGCGCAAAGAAGGCGCTGCGGAAAACCACCTCTGCGAGCCGCAGGCGTAAACCATTCTCTAGAATGATGCGGATGATGCCGAGCGCGGCACGGCGCAGCGCATAAGGGTCGCCGGAGCCGGTCGGCTTTTCTCCAATCGCAAAGAACGCGACGAGCGCATCGATCTTGTCGGCAAGCGCGACGATGACGCTCTCAGGCGCCCTCGGTACGGTGTCATTAGGACCGAGCGGTTTGTAATGGTCGCCGATCGCCTGGGCGACGCGCGCGTCCTCACCGTCTGCGAGGGCGTAATAGCGGCCAATGATCCCTTGCAATTCCGGGAATTCGCCGACCATGCCGGTCGAGAGATCGGCTTTGCATAACTTGACAGCGTGCAGCGCCCGCTCTCGCACGGAATCGAGCACCAGACGGAGCAATCCCACGACATACTCCATCCGCACGCGCTTGTCGTAAACGCTGCCGAGCTTTTCGTGATAGACGCGCTGCTTCAGCGCCTCGACCCGGTCTTCGAGGCGGATCTTGCGGTCCTGATCCCAGAAGAAGCGGGCGTCGGCGAGGCGCGCGCGCAGCACGCGCTCATTGCCGGCGACGATCGCCGCACCGCCGTCCGGCGCCCGGTTGTTGGCGACAAAAAGAAAGTAAGGCGCCGCGGAGCCGTCGGGGTTGAGAGAGGAAAAATACTTCTGGTGCGTGCGCATCGCTGCCGCGAGCACCTCGGGCGGCAGAGTCATAAAGGCGGGGTCGATCGCGCCCATGAGCGTCACCGGGTATTCGACAAGACCCGTGATCTCGTTGAGCAATCCGGGATCGGGCTTGAGCGCGACTCCGGCCTCCGCCGCGAGCCGGTCGAGACCCTTGCAGATCATCTCTTTGCGCCGCTCGGGGTCGAGGACGACAAAAGCTTTTTCGAGCCGCTCGCGATAGTCCCCGGCGTCCTTGACCGGGATCTCGCCCGGCGCCAGAAAACGATGCCCGCGCGTCGTGTTCCCGACCGGCACGGTGCCGAGTTCGAGCGGCACGACCGCGCCGTCAAAGAGGCAGAGGACAGAATTGATGGGCCGCACCCAGCGCAAGGGGGCCCCCGGAAAGCGCATCGATTTTGGCCAGGACAGGGTCCGGATCGCGCCGAGCACGATCTCCGGCAAGACCGTCGCGGTCGCCGCACCGGGCTGATCGATGATCGCGAAGTAGAATGCGCCGCGGCCGGTGTCGCGGATCTCGCAGTGATCGGGCGAAGCCAGCCCGCAGGCGCGCACAAAACCGTCGAGCGCCGCTGCCGGCGCGCCGACGCGGGGTCCGCGCCGCTCCTCGCGGCGGTGGGGCTGGCGCGCCGGAATACCCTCGGCGGCGATCGCCAGCCGCCGCGGCGTCACGTACCCTTTGATCCCCTCGGCCGCGATCCCGGCGGCGGTGAGCCGATCGCGCAGCAGTGTGGTCAGCTCCGCGAGCGCGGCGCGCTGCATCTGCGCCGGGATCTCCTCGCAGAGGAGTTCGAGCAGCAGCTCCGGCATCAGCGGTCGCCCGCGAGCCAGGCTTCGCAACACGCCCGCGCCAGTGCGCGCACGCGGGCGATATAGGCGGCCCGCTCGGTCACGCTAACGACGCCGCGGGCGTCCAGGAGATTGAACAAGTGGCTCGATTTGAGGCACTGGTCATAGGCCGGGAGCGCCAATCCCTGCGCGACGAGCGCCCGGCACTCCGCCTCGGCGTCGGCGAAGTGGGCGAAGAGCCTGGCGGTGTCGGCAAAATCAAAATTGTAGGCGGAAAACTCCCGCTCGGCGCGCCGGAACACATCGCCGTAGGTGATCCGGCCCGGTCCGGCAACACCGTTGAAGTCGATGTCAAAAATGCTCTCGACCCCCTGCACGTACAGGGCCAGCCGCTCCAGCCCATAGGTCAGTTCGGTCGAGACCGGGTCGCACTCGATCCCGCCGACCTGCTGGAAGTAGGTGAACTGGCTGACCTCCATGCCGTCGAGCCACACCTCCCAGCCGAGACCGGAGGCGCCCAGGGTCGGGCTTTCCCAATCGTCCTCGACAAAGCGGATATCGTGCCGGCTCCTATCGATGCCGAGCGCGGCGAGGCTTTCCAGATACAGGTCCTGACTGTCGGGCGGCGCCGGCTTCAGGATCACCTGGAACTGGTAGTAATGCTGCAACCGGTTCGGATTTTCGCCATAGCGGCCGTCGGTGGGCCGGCGCGAGGGCTGGACGTAGGCGGCGCGCCAGGGTCGGGGTCCGAGCGCGCGCAACGTCGTCGCCGGGTGAAAGGTGCCGGCGCCGACTTCGACATCATAGGGTTGCAGAATGACACAGCCGCGATCCGCCCAGTAGCGCTGGAGCGCGAGGATCAACGACTGGAAGCTGGCGGGCGCGGCCATCACTGTGGCCCCTTTGGCGAGCACTTTAATGCAGGCGCGGGCAGCCGCGGCGACCGCACGCGGGCGCGCCGGCGGCGACATAGGTGCCGCAGACCCGGCAGGCGACGAGATCCTCGGCCTCGATTTGCGGCGGCGGCTCGGGGCGTCCCCCGGGACGTCCCGGGGGATGGGTGTCGCGGCGCGTGCCGGGGCCCGGGGGCGATCCCGGGGGCGATCCGGGGGGCGATCCGGAACCGCGCGGCAACGCCTTGAGCCAGCGCAGCCCGTACCACACCGCCCCGATGATCAGGATCACCCAGATGAAGTGCGGGAGATCAAACATCGGCGAGGTCTACCGGGAGCAGCCGAGCGCGGTCAAGCCCACCCCCAATCGAGTCCAATGGAGGCGAGCCGCGCGCCCGCCTCACAGTCCGAACCGCGCCCACAGGAGCCGCGCTTCGATCCACTCGGCGATCTCAGCCCAGAGCGCCGGTGGGTCGCGGGTGAGAAACGGGAGCCGGCGCCACGGCAGCCAGCGCCGCCGCTCCGAGCTGACGAGACGCAGCCGCACCTTGTCGCCAAAGCGCGCGCGCAGCACTCCGCGCACCTCGCCGATACCGTCGATCAGCCCGCGGGCGAGCGCCATCCGGCCGGTCAGCACATCGCCCTCAAACAGGCTCTCGTCGGCGGTGTCGATCTTGCCGGCGCGGCGGCGGCAGACATGCTCCCGGAACGAGAGATGGATGTCGCGCTGCAACGCACTCAGCCGCTCGACATCGGAAGGGTCTTCCGGCAGAAAGGGGTCGAGCAGCGATTTGCGCGTGCCCGCGGTGTGCAGGCGGCGCTCGACGCCAATCCGCTCGATCAGCCGATCGAGGCCAAAACTGGCGGTGACCACCCCGATCGACCCCAGGAGCGAGGTCTCCTCGCCCCAGATCTCATCTCCGGCGAGCACCAGCCAGTAGCCCCCCGAGGCCGCGACATCCTCGGCAAAGGCGAGGACCGGCACGCCCTTCTCGTCGGCGAGCTGGCGGATGCGGTGGAAGAGGAGGGCCGATTGGACCGGGGCGCCGCCCGGCGAATTGACGACAATCGCGACCGCGACCAGACCGGGCAGGCGAAACGCCTTTTCGATCGCGCCGGCGTGGCTCGCGAGCGAGACCCCGTCGCGGCGCGGCCGCGGGGTGATGATCCCCTCAAAGCGCAGGACTGCGACCGTCGGCGGACGCGGCCAGAAGCGGGCGAGGAGCGGGTGATCGCGCACTCTCATGCAAGGGCAAGATGGGAAGCCGAACCCGCCGCCGCCAGACATAGCGCCAAAGAGCTAGAGCGCGATCCCGGCGCCGTCCCGTAAGACCGCTTCGGCCGCCGCGGTGAAGCGGCCGTCGGGTTCGTGCAGGACAAGGCCGGGCGCGAGCCGGGCGGGGGCGGCAACCTGCTTGCGGGCGCGCACCAGCACCCGGCTCGCCGGCTTGCCGGCGCCGGCCCACAGCGGAAAGATCACGACCTCGCCGGCGCGGCCGGCGATCTGCCCCAGGAGCTCATCGATACGGTCGGCGCGATGGATAAAGGTCACGGTGCCCTTGGCGCGCGCCATCGCCAGCGCAAACCGCACCCAGGCGGCGAGATCGGCCTCGCCTTCGATGGTGGCGGCGGCCCGGTTTGGCACAGAGGGCGCCAGCGCGCGCTCGCGTGCATTGTAGGGCGGATTGGCCATGACATGATCAAAGGCGCCAAAAGAGAGCCGCGGCGGCGGGCGCAGAAGATCGCCGAGCATCACCGAAAGGCGGTTCTCCATCCCGTTGAGGATGATGTTGTCGCCGGCGAGGCGGACGAGTTCGCGCTGCAACTCGATGCCGATGACGCGGCAGGACGGCACCCGCGCGGCAAGCGCCAGCATGGCCGCGCCGGCGCCGCAGCCGGCGTCGAGTACGAGGTGCTGGGGTTCGGCCGGGACCGCGGCGGCGAGAAACACCGGATCGATGGCGACGCGATAGCCCGCTTCCGGCTGGCGCAGACGGACCCGGCCGCCCAAGAGGCGGTCTTCGGTGAGGGTGGGCGCGCCGGCTCCGCTCATCGGATCAGAAGTCCTCGCCGGCCGCTTGCAGGGCGGCGCGGGCGCGCTCGTAATCCTCGGCAGCGACGACGAGCCGGCGCGGGATGGCGCCGATGCTGCCTTCGATGAGGCTCGTATGCCGGTCGAGCACCAGGCTCTCGATCCCGCTGTCGCGCAGGAGCGCCTGCACCCAGGAGAGGCGCACGGGGTCGTTGGTGCGGAGCAATTCCTTCATCGCGGCCCCGGGGAAGATCACGGGAAGATCACGGGAAGATCACGGGAAGATCGGCGGCGCGGCGGCAAGCCGCGGCTCTTGACCGCGACCCCGCTCACTCTATGCTCGCTCGTGTTTGCGCGCGTCAACCCTCGGCTCGCCCCTTTGGCCCGCCTCGGGTCGGACGGCGCGGGAGACATGCAGACAGTGGAGAGGGCGGTGGCGCGGGTGGCGAGTGTCGATCCGCAGCGCAAGGGGGCAAAGCCGTCCCTCGCGGCCCTCTCGGGTCTGCTCGATGGCGATCTTGCCGCCGTCAACCGGCTGATCGTCGAGCGCATGCAAAGCCCGGTGACGCTGATCCCGCAACTGGCCGGGCATATCGTCGCGGGCGGCGGCAAGCGGCTGCGGCCGATGCTGACGCTCGGCTGCGCGCGCCTGTGCGGGTATCAGGGCAGCCGGCACATCGCGCTCGCCGCCGCGGTCGAGTTCATCCACACCGCGACCCTCTTGCACGACGACGTGGTCGATGACAGCGGGCTGCGGCGCGGCCGCGACACCGCCAACGCGGTCTGGGGCAACAAGCCGGCCGTGCTCGTCGGCGATTTTCTGTTCAGCCGCGCCTTTGAACTGATGGTCGAGGACGGCGCGCTGCGCGTCCTCGAAATCCTCTCGCGCGCCTCGGCGATCATCGCCGAGGGCGAGGTGCAGCAACTCGTCACCGCCAACGATACCGCCACCACCGAGGCGGCCTATCTCGCCGTCATCGAGGCCAAGACAGCCGAATTGTTTGCCGCGGCGAGCCGGCTCGGGGCGATTGTCGCCGGGCGTCGGCGGGCCGAGGAGGAGGCGCTCGACCGCTTTGGCCGCAATCTCGGCATCGCCTTTCAACTGGCCGACGACGTGCTCGACTTTGCCGCCCGCGAGAGCGAACTCGGCAAGAATGTCGGCGACGATTTTCGCGACGGCAAGATCACCCTGCCGGTTCTTCTGGCGCTCGCCCGCGGCGACGCCGAGGAGCGCGCCTTCTGGCGGCGCACGCTCGAAGCGATGGACCAGCGGCCGGGCGACCTCGAACGGGCGACCCAGCTGATCGAACGGCACGGCGCCGGCGCGGAGGCATTGCGCCGCGCCCGCCGCTATGCCGCGGCGGCGCACGAGGCGCTGGCGATCTTTCCCGACGGGGTCGAGCGGCGGGCCCTCGCCGCCGCCGCGGCGTTCGCCACCGAGCGCGGCTTTTGATCCGGCGATCCCGGCGGCGGCGACCCGAACTTGCGTGGGCGCGGCATCGGCGCTATAGACGGCGCCCCAGCCCCGCGCGCCCCAATGGACCATATTGGGCGCGGGGACCTCGCACTGGTCGGCGGAGTGTAGCTCAGCCTGGTAGAGCACTGCTTTCGGGAGGCAGGGGCCGGAGGTTCAAATCCTCTCACTCCGACCAGCCCTTTGGGAACCCGCAGACCGGCATAAGTCCCGCCCGTGGGTTCCGGAAAATCTTCGCACGGCGGCCGCGCTGTTGCGAACCGCAGAAAATCCGCCCTACGGCTTCTCGGGGAGCCGCTCGCCACCGTTTTCGCGCGCCGGCAGGCGGGTCGGAAAGCCGGCGGCGACGAGCGCGGCGACCAGCGCCTCGACATGCCGGCGGCTCTGGGTCTCGACGACGATGTCGAGTTCGGCGCGCTTCACCGGGAGATCCTGAAACAGACGCTGGTGGTGGACCTCGACGATGTTGGCGCCGGCCTGACCGATAACCTTTGACAGGCGCGACAGCGCCCCCGGCACATCCGGCAGTTCGGAGCGCAAGCTCACGAGCCGGCCCGAGCGCACCAGCCCGCGCATCAGGATCGAGGCGAGAAGGCGCGAGTCGATATTGGCGCCAGTGAGGACGATGCCGACCCGCCGGCCGCGGAACCGGTCCGGTGCGGCCAGCAGCGCCGCCACCCCGGCGGCGCCGGCGCCCTCGGCGATCAGCTTCTCATCCTCGATC
>JBOHMF010000065.1:0-13490 GCA_050730055.1 Allostellaceae bacterium | reverse complement strand
GCTATCTCTCGACCACCGGCGTTTATGGCTATCGCGGCGGCGCCTGGATCGATGAGAGCGCGCCGCTCGCCCCGACCGGCGCGCGCAGCCGCCGCCGGGTCGCGGCTGAAGCGGGCTGGCTCGCGCTGTGGCGGGAGCCGGGGGTTCCGGTCCATGTCTTTCGCCTCGCCGCGATTTACGGACCCGGCCGCAGCCCGTTTGCTGCCCTGCGCGCCGGCACCGCCCGACGCATCGACAAAAGGGGGCAGGTGTTCTCGCGCATCCACATCGCCGATCTCGCCGCCGTACTCTCCGCCTCGATCGCAAGACCGCGGCCGGGCGCCGTCTACAATGTCTGCGACGACGCGCCGGCCGCGCCCGCGGATGTCGTCGCCTATGCCGCGGGCCTCCTCGGTCTGCCGCCGCCACCGCTGGTGCCGCTCGCCGAGGCCGGGCTGTCGCCGCTGGCCGAGAGCTTTTACGCCGACAACAAGCGCGTCGCGAATGCGTTGGTCAAACGCGAGCTCGGCATCCGCCTGCGCTATCCCGATTACCGCGCCGGTCTCACCGCGATCCATGCGGCCGAACTGTCGGAGGGGCGTTAGAATCTCTGGATCAGGCTTGCCCGCGCCGGCATCGTCCGGCATGGTCGGCCGGACAATCCCGGCCCTGCCACGCGACAAAGGGAGGAGGTCCTATGGCGACCTACAAGATTCTGATGATGGGAGCGTCCTACGGCTCCCTGTTGGCGACCAAGCTGCTGTTCGGCGGCCATGACATCACCCTGATCTGCCTTCCGGCCGAAATCGAGGCGATCAACGGCGAAGGGACTCGGGTGCGCCTGCCGGTCCGGGGCCGCAAGGCGCCGATCGAGCTCGGTTCAAAGAAGCTGCCAGGGCATCTCTCGGCCGCCGGTCCCGGCGATGTCGATCCGGCCAACTTCGACCTCGTCGTGCTGGCGATGCAGGAGCCGCAGTACTGTTCGCCGGGCGTGCGCGATCTCCTCGACGCGGCGGCGCGCAAGAAGGTGCCGTGCATGTCGATCATGAACATGCCGCCCTTGGCCTATCTGCGGCGCATCCCCGGCCTCAACATCGAGCCGCTGCGCGCCTCCTACACCGATGCCGGGGTGTGGGACAATTTCACTCCTGGCCTCATCACCCTGTGCAGCCCCGACCCGCAGGCGATCCGCCCGCCCGGGGAGAAGATCAACGTGCTGCAAGTCACCCTGCCGACCAATTTCAAGGCGGCGCGCTTTGAACCCGAACCGCCGACCGCGATCCTGCGGCAGTTGCAGCGCGAGGTCGAAGCGATCCGCTACGATCCCGGCGACGGCCCGATCGATCTGCCGGTCAAGCTCAAGGTGCACGAGTCGATCTTTGTCCCGCTCGCCAAATGGGCGATGCTGATTACTGGCAACTACCGCTGCGTCACCGCCGACAAGGCGATCGACATCAAGGATGCGGTGCACGGCGATAGGGACGCCTCGCGCACGGTCTATGACTGGGTGCGCGGGCTGTGCGAGCGGCTCGGCGCGGCGCCGGATGATCTCGTCCCGTTCGAGAAATATGCCGCCGCCGCCAACGATCTTGTGCGGCCGTCCTCGGCCGCGCGCGCGCTCTTTGCCGGGGCCCCCAACATCGAGCGGGTGGACCGCCTGGTGCAGACGATCGGGGCGCAATACGGCCAGAGAAACGCCGTTCTCGACCGCATCGTGGCCCTGGTGGACGAAAGGATAGCGGTCAATCGCAAAAAAGCCGCCTGAGGCGAGGGCTCCGACAAAAACCGCGACAGCGCCGCCCGGGTCGGGGTGGCGCATCGTCGCGCGAAAAAATATCGCATCGCCGGTGGCACGGACTCCTGTGCGCGGGTAAGCTTGCCCCCAGATCAAGAATTGGGGAGCAGCCATGAAGGGCAATGTCATCGGCTTTGATGCCGATACCAATACCGGCGCCATCAGCGGGCATGACGGCCATCGTTACGAGTTCGCCACCCTCGACTGGCACAGCCGCCATCAGCCGCAGCATGGCGATCTCGTCGATTTTGCCCCGGAGGGACACGAGGCAAAGCAGATCTATCTGGTCGAGCCCGAATACGTAGCGCCGTCATTTGGCGCATTTTATTTCTCCCCCCGAGGCCGTATCTCTCGTTCACAATACTGGTTGAAATTTTTTCTTCCTGTTCTTATCATTGGGGCAATACTGGGTGGGATTGCAGGTGGTATCGAAGGCGCCGGCGGCGGAGGTGGGTGGAAAGTTCTTCCCGATATCTTTGAGCTGCTCGTGATATGGCCGGGGATCGCCGTGCTCATCAAGCGCATTCACGACCGCGACAAGTCAGGCGCGCTGGTGTGGGCGCTTTATGGACCGATGATCCCAGAGATCGTATTCGCGATCATCGCGATTGGCGTGGCCGTTTCGGGAGATCGCTCGGCGGCCGTGGGGCTGTTTGCCGTAGCGGGGGTGTTGGGGCTCATAACGGTGCTGGTCGGCATCTGGTTCTTTATCGAGTTCGGCTGCATGCGCGGCACGATCGGCGCCAACCGCTTTGGACCCGACCCGGTCTCCCGGCGATGAGCGGAACGGCGGGCGCGACGCCGAGGCCATGGTCATGCCGCAATTCTTCGCGTAGGGTCTTCGGCAAGGCGCCGCGGCGGCGGCGTGCGTTGTCGCGGAGGTCATCGGGTATGCGTAGCGTGGCGGCGGCGATCCTCGCGATCGCGCTTAGTGTCCCTCCCCTTGCGTTTGCCCAGCAAAAGCCCCAGCCGAACCCGGCAAGCCCGCCCCCTCCCGGAACGCAGGTCGGCGCCGGCGTGGCCA
Source organism: Allostellaceae bacterium (assembly GCA_050730055.1). Lineage (GTDB taxonomy): Bacteria > Pseudomonadota > Alphaproteobacteria > ATCC43930 > CGMCC-115725 > AP-15. The sequence goes on along the minus strand of JBOHMF010000065.1, from coordinate 10,692 downwards.
GCGCCCCGTTTGCCGACAAGGAGACGGTTTACGAGGAACTCAACCTGTTTGACGAAGCCTTTGAGCGCGTCAAGCGCGACGCGGTCGATCCGGTTTCCAGCCCCAGGCTGGTCGATGCCGCAATCGCCGGCATGCTGACCGGTCTCGACCCGCGCGCCACCTATCTCGACCCCAGCGCCTACAAGGCGCTCAAAGGGACGGTCGCGACCCCGCCCGATACCTTGGGTCTCGCGGTCAGCTTTGAGGACGGCCAGCTCCGCGTGATTTCCCCGCGCGACGGCTCGCCCGCCGCCAAGGCGGGGTTGAAGCCCGGCGATCTGATCTTCACGATCGACAAGGAGCCGACCTTTGCGATGAGCCTGCCGCAGGCCGAGGCACGGCTCGCCGGTCCCCCCAGCAGCAAGGTCGCGCTGACCGTGCTGCGCCAGGGCACCAGCAAGCCGCTGCACCTCACCATCACCCGTGCCGCCTATACGCAGCGCACCGTCAGCGCCCATGTCGAGGACGGCGACATCGGCTATCTGCGCCTTTCCGGCTTTGACGCGCAGACCGTTCCCGATCTCGCCGCTGCGCTCAAGAGCCTGCGCCAGCAGACCGGTGACAAGCTGATCGGCCTCGTCCTCGATCTGCGCAACAATCCCGGCGGCAATTTTGCCGATGCGGTCAACACCGCCGACGCCTTTCTCGACGGTGGCATGGTCGCCATCATCAAGAGCCGCCACTCGGCCAAGGATAAAAAGATTGCGGTCGTGCCCGATGACCTCGTCAAGGGTCTGCCGATCGTCGCGCTGATCAACGACGGGACGGCGCGCGAGGCCGAACTGGTCGTCGGGGCCTTGCATGACAATCACCGGGCCGTGCTGATCGGCACCAAGACCTTTGGCGACAGCGCGATCGAGAGCCTCATTCCGCTCGACAGCGGCGGCGCGATCCGGCTGACCACCTCCCGCTTTCTGACCCCGGACGGGACCGAGATCGCGGGCAAGGGGATCGCCCCCGACCTCGTGATCAAACCGGTCAAGGTGGAGACGATCGCCAGCATCGAGACCTTGCACGAAATCGATCTGCCGGGCGCGCTGAAGAACCCCGATATGACCGCCAGCAAGCCGCCGGCCGGCGCGCCGCCCCTTGGAGTTCCACCCGGGGCGACCGCCGCGCCGGCGCCGAATGCCCCGGCCGTCGCCACCGGCGAACTCGGCTCGCCAAAGGACGTGCAGTTGACCGAGGCGGTGGACGTGCTGCGCAGTCTGGCGGTGTACCACCGCCACGCTGCGGGCTGAGGCAGGAGGCACGAAAAGCCGCGGGTGGCGGGATAATGCAATACCCGCGGCGTTATCGTTGCCGCGCAGGACGAGGAGGCAGCGATGGCGATGCCGGGATACCGCACGCTCGACGATCTCGACACAAGCGGCAAGCGCGTGCTTCTGCGGGCCGATCTGAACGTGCCGCTGAAGGACGGCGTCGTCACCGACGCGACCCGGATCGCGCGGCTCAAGCCGACGATCGATGCTCTTGCCAAGAACGGCGCGCGGATTGTCGTTCTGTCGCATTTTGGCCGCCCCAAGGGCAGACCGGATCCCGCCTTTTCGCTGCGGCCGCTGGTCGAGCCGCTGGCTCATGCGATCGGCCGGCCGGTCGCCTTTGCCCCGGACTGCATCGGCGCAGCCGCCGAGAAGGTCGTCGCGGCGCTCTCCCCGGGCGCGGTCGCGCTTTTGGAAAACCTGCGCTTTCACAAGGGGGAAGAGGCGAACGATCCGGATTTTGCCCGGGCTCTGGCGAGGCTTGGCGATGTCTATGTCGATGACGCCTTTTCGGCGGCGCACCGTGCGCACGCCTCGATCGCCGCGCTCCCGCGCCTCTTGCCGGCGGCGGCGGGTCTGTCGATGCAGGCCGAGCTGGAGGCGCTCACCGCCGCGCTCGAACAGCCGGCACGCCCGGTGCTGGCGCTCGTCGGCGGCGCCAAGGTCTCGACCAAGCTCGATCTCTTGCGCTTTATCATCGGCAAGGTCGATGCCCTGGCGATCGGCGGCGCGATGGCCAATACCTTGCTGTTCGCACAGGGCGTCGCTATCGGGCGCTCGCTGTGCGAGCGCGACATGGCCGAGGACGGACGCCGGCTGCTTGACCTGGCAAAGGAACGCGGATGCCAGGTGATCCTGCCCGAAGATGCGGTTGTCGCGCCGGCACTGAAACCGTCTCCCGAAGCCCGCACCGTCGCGATTCACGAGGTTCCGGCGGACGGAATGATCCTCGACATCGGACCCAAGACCGTCGCCGCGATCGATTCCGCCCTCGCAGACGCAAAAACCCTGGTATGGAACGGCCCGCTTGGCGCCTTTGAGACGGCGCCCTTTGATCGCGGCACCGCGGCGGTGGCGGAGAAAGCGGCCGAACTGACGCGGCAGGGCAGACTGCTCAGCGTCGCCGGAGGGGGCGATACGGTGGCTGCGCTTGCCAAGGCGGGGACGATCGACGCGCTCTCCTATGTCTCGACCGCCGGCGGCGCCTTTCTCGAATGGCTCGAAGGCCGCGAGTTGCCGGGGGTCGCCGCGCTCTCTCGAGAGTCGGGGAAATGACTCTCGCGGTCAAGAAAAGTGGCGCCGCCTGCGGCGCGCAGATCGTCTGCGATCTCGCCGCAGGGGTGGACGCAGCGCTGTTCCGCGAAATCGAGAGCGCCTTTCACGACAACATCGTCGTCGTCTTTCGCGGGCAGAAGCTCACCAGCGAACAGCACATCGCCTTCAGCCGCCGCTTTGGCGAGTTGGAGATCCACATCGTCAAGAAATATCTTCTGCTCGGCGATCCCGAGATCCTGCTGATCTCCAATGTGCGCGATGCGAGCGGCGAGCACATCGGCCTTGCCGACGCCGGTTTCACTTGGCACAGCGATACCTCCTACCGGCGCCGGCCGAGCCGGTGCTCGCTGCTATATGCGAAGGAGGTGCCGCGGCGCGATGGCGAGACGCTGGGCGACACGCTCTTTGTCAATACGATCGCTGCTTATGATGCTCTGCCCGAGGCGATGAAGCGGCGCCTTGACGGTCTCAAGGCGATCCACCGCTATTCCGCGCGCCGCCGCGTCGCCGACAGCCCGCGCCCAAAGCTCTCGGCGGCACAGCTCGCCGAGACCCCGGACATCGCCCACCCGATCGTCCGCACCCACCCCTATACCGGGAAGAAGGCGCTCTATGTGACCGCCGGCGAGTGCATCGGCATTGAAGACATGCCCGAGGACGAAGGGCGCGATCTGATCGCTGAACTCGACGCGCACTGCGTGCGCCCCGAATTTCTCTATCGCCACAAATGGCAGGAGGGGGACCTCCTGCTGTGGGACAATGCGAGCGCGATGCATCTGGCGATCTGCGACTACGCGCTGCCACAGCGCCGCCTGATGCACCGCACCACGGTCATCGGCACGGTGCCGTTCTAGCGGCTGCGCCTTGGTTGCGCCCTGCCCGGAAAGCCCCCAGATGATGCGATCATGACATCCGAGCCCGCCATCGGCGAAACCGATATCGCCCTGCTGGTCGATCGTTTCTACGCCAAGGTCCGGCGCGATCCTGTCATCGGCCCGCTGTTCAACGAGGCGGTCGCGGACTGGGACGAGCATCTTGCGACCCTGCGCGCGTTCTGGTCGTCGGTGATGCTGACGAGCGGGCGCTACAAGGGCAATCCGCTGTTCGTCCACATGCGCCAGCCGATCCGGCCGGAGTTCTTTGACCGCTGGCTGGCGCTGTTTGGCGAGACCGCCGGGGAGGTGGTGGGCGGCGAGCGGGCGGCGCTGTTCCGCACCAAGGCGAACCGCATCGCCGAAAGCCTGAAGCTTGGCCTGTTCTTCCGTCCCGGAAACACGGAGCTGCGCCCGCGCGCGGGCGTTGCCCGGCCCCAGGGTGCTCCGCAACCGGCATCCGGACCAGGGCCGCGCTGACGCCGACGGGCAAGCGCTGGCGGTCGCCTTCGCCCTCCCTTAGCATGGGGCGAGACACGCCGCCGAGGCGCGCCGGCTCCATCGATTTTGACAACAACAGGGCGGCATCGGGTCGGCCGCGCAAGGGGAGGGATCGGCGATGAAGAAGCTTCGCTCGGAAGTGACCAAGATCGGTCTCACCCGCACCCCGCATCGCGCCTTTATGCGGGCAATGGGCCTCGACGACGAGGCCATCGCAAAGCCGATGGTCGGGGTCGTCAGCATGAAGGGCGAGCAGACGCCGTGCAACATGACCCACGGTTTTCAGGTCGCGGCGGCCAAGGACGGCATCGCCAAAACCGGCGGCACACCGCGCGAGTTCGCCACGATCTCGGTCTCGGACGGGATCAGCATGAACCATGAGGGGATGAAGTTCTCGCTGGTCTCGCGCGAGCTGATCGCCGACTCGATCGAGGCGGTCGTGCACGGTCTCGCCTATGACGGTCTGGTCGGCTTTGGTGGCTGCGACAAGACGCTGCCGGGCGTGATGATGGGCATGGTGCGCTGCAATGTGCCAGCGGTCTTTGTCTATGGCGGCAGTGCTCTGCCGGGCCGCTTTGCCGGGCGCGATGTAACCATTCTCGATTCCTACGAGGCGGTCGGCGCGGTGATGACCGGGGCAATGGACGAAGCGACATTGGCGCGGCTCGAACGCGCCTGTCTGCCGAGCGTCGGCGCCTGCGCCGGCCAGTTCACCGCCAACACGATGGCGATGGTGTCCGAGGCGCTGGGTCTCAGCCTGCCCAACGTGTCGATGGTGCCGGGCGTCTTTGCCGAGCGCGCCGCTCACGCCCGGCGCGCCGGGGCGCTCGTGATGCAGATAATCGCGCGCGGCGGGCCGCTGCCGCGCGATCTCGTCACGCGGAAGGCACTCGAAAACGCCTGCGCGATGGTTGCCGCCACGGGCGGCTCGACCAACGCCGCGCTGCACATTCCGGCGATCGGGCACGAAGCCGGCATCCGCTTTGATCTCGACGATGTCGCGCGGGTCTGCGCGCGCACCCCGCTGATCGCCGATCTGCGCCCGGGCGGCCGCTTCACCGCCAAGGACGTTTATGACATCGGCGGCACCGCGGTGATCCTGTGCGCGCTGATCGCGGCCGGGCATATCGACGGCGGTTGCCTCTGCGTGACCGGAGAGACGCTGGCCGAGGCATACGGCACGGCCGCCGACCCGGACGGCGCTGTGGTGCGCACGCAGGAAAATCCGCTCCTACCGGACAGCGGGCTTGTCGTGCTCAAGGGCAATCTCTGTCCCGACGGGGCGCTGCTCAAGCTGGCGGCGGCAAAGCTCTCGGCCCATGAAGGGCTGGCGCGGGTCTTTGAGTGCGAAGAGGATTGCGTGCGCGTGGTCGAAGCGCGCGACTATCGGGCGGGCGAGGTTCTGGTGCTGCGCAACGAAGGGCCAAAGGGCGGACCGGGGATGCGCGAGATGCTCGGCATCACCGCGCTGATCGCCGGCCAGCAGATGGGCGAGAAGGTCGCGCTTGTCACCGACGGCCGCTTCTCGGGCGCGACCCGCGGGATATGCGTCGGTCATGTCGCCCCGGAAGCCGCGGTTGGCGGCCCGCTGGCGCTGGTGCGCGACGGCGACCGCATCCGGATCGATGTGGCGAGCCGGCGCATGGACCTGCTGGTCGATGAATCGGATCTGGCCGCTCGCCGCGCCCTCTGGCAGCCGCGTCCGCCGCGTCATCGCGCCGGGTTGCTGGCCAAATACGCCCGGCTGGTGGGTCAGGCCAACCAGGGCGCCGTCACCCATGAAGGCGGCGCCGAATGGCCCTGGTTTGACGGCTGACGCGCGCGCTCATGGCGCGGGGCGAAACCGCGCCGCCGGATGGTCCGCGCCAAGCCGCGCGCGGCCCGCGCCATAGAGCTTTTCGCGCAGGGTGCCGGCCGCGTAGTCCCGCTTGTAGCGCCCGCGCCGTTGCAGTTCGGGCACGATGAGATCGACAAAATTGGCAAAGCTTTCCGGCGTTACCGCGTAGGCGAGGTTGAACCCGTCCACATCGGTCTCCTCGACCCAGGCGATCAGTTCGTCCGCGACCTCCTCGGGCGCGCCCGCCACCACCGGTCCGCGACCGCCGATCGCGGCGTGCCGGGCGATCTCCCGCACTGTCCATACCCGGTCCGGATCGGCGATCGTAAAGGCGTCGAGCGCCGAAGTCTGGGCATCGTGCCGGCCGTGGCGGATCGGCTCGTCAAGCCCGCAGGCCGAGAAATCCACGCCGGTCCAGCCCGACATCAGGACCAGAGCGCCCCCCTCGCTGGCATAGGCGCGGTACTCGTCAATTCTGGCGCGGGCGGCGTCGGTGGTCGCCGCGGTGATCACGGTCATCATGGTGAAGATCAGGAGTTCGGCCGGGTCGCGGCCCGCTGCCGCGGCGCGCCGGCGAAGATCGGCGACGATCGGCGCGACCACCTGCTTTGAGGGGCCGTTGATAAAGACGCATTCGGCATGGGTCGCGGCGAACTGGCGCCCGCGCGCCGAGGCGCCGGCCTGATAGAGCAGGGGCGTGCGCTGCGGCGAAGGTTCGCAGAGGTGGATCGCCTCAAGCTGAAAATAGGCGCCGTCATGGCGGATGCGATGCACCTTGTCCGGCCGGGCGAAAATGCGGCCGGCGCGGTCGCGCAGCACCGCCCCCTCTTCCCAACTGCCTTCCCACAGCTTGTAGACGATCTCCAGGTATTCCTCGGCGATGTCGTAGCGCGTGTCGTGCTCCGGCTGGCGCGCCATTCCGGTAGCCCGGGCGGCGCTGTTCAGATAGCCGGTGACGATGTTCCAGCCGATACGCCCTTGGGTCAGATGATCGAGCGTCGAGAACCGCCGCGCCAGCATGTAGGGATGCTCGTAGGAGACCGCGCAGGTCACGCCAAAGCCAAGATTGCGGGTGACGGCGGCCATCGCCGGAACCAGGAGCAGGGGATCGCCTACCGGCACCTGAACCGCCTCCTGGATCGCCGCATCGGGCGAGCCGCGGTAGACGTCGTAGATCCCGAGCACATCGGCCAGAAACAGCGCGTCGAATTTGCCGCGTTCGAGAAGGTGCGCCAGATCGATCCAGTACCCGAGCGTGTTGTAATCGAGCGCGCGGTCGCGCGGGTGCGTCCACAGACCGGGCGATTGATGGGCGACGCAGTTCATCGCGAAGGCGTTGAGGCGGATCTCTTTTGGCATCCGGTTTCCCTTGCGAGAGTCGGCCGTGGACCCTACACCCTCGCCATTCAGAGCCGAAGAACGGGATCAGGAAAGATGGACGCGACCGGATTGCGCGCGTTGCAGGCGCCGCTCAAAAAACAGTACCGCGAACAGCCCGAAACCGCGCGCATCCCGGCGCGCGCCGAGGCGCGGCTCGACCCCGATCGCCTCGCCTGTCTGGTGCGCGCCTGGAGCGGCGAGACCGCGGCCGGGTTGCATCGGGCCGCGGGCGGGGACGGGAGCCTGGCCTGTTCGGCGGACATGCTGCTGGAAGCGCTGGTCGCCTGCGCCGGCGTCACCGTCAGCGCGGTCGCCACCGCGATGGGCGTCACGTTGCGCGGCGGGCGGGTGATCGCCGAGGGTCATTGGGACGCACGCGGCACGCTCGGAGTTGATCGCGCCGCGCCGGTCGGTCTCACCGATATCGCGCTGATCTTCGAGCTGGACACCGATGCCGATGCCGCGACGATAACGCGCCTCGTCGAGACCAGCGAGCAGTTCTGCGTCATCTATCAGACCTTGCGCGCGCCGCCCCGGCTTTCGGCCACCTGGCGCAGCACGGCCGGGATCTGAGTATTTGCCCGAGAGCGGAAAACGCGGAGGACAGGATGAAGGGACAACAGCGCGCGGCGATCGTGACCGGAGCGGCCGGCGGCATCGGCCGAGAACTGGTGCTGGGCCTGCTCGGCGAGGGGATTGCGGTCGCCGCGGTCGATCGCACCGCCGAGGGTCTCGCTGCGCTCGCCGAGGCTGCCGGGGAACGGCAGCGCCGCGCCAACCTGATGACGATTGCGGCCGACCTCGCCCGCGGCGAGGCAATCGAGGATGTCGTCTCACAGGTGCGCGGCCGCTTTGGCGCGATCGACATTCTCGTCAACAATGCCGGGGTCGGTCAGGCGACAATCCGCCGCGACAACCGGCAGCGCCCGATCAGGTTCTGGGAAGTGACACCGGAGCAGTGGGCGCTCTTTGTCGCCGTCCATACCAATGCGCCGATGGCGCTGTCGCGCGCCCTTGTCCACGACATGATGCAGAGGAAATGGGGCCGCATCGTCAATATCACGACGAGCCTCGGCACCATGCTGCGCGAGGGTTCGCCGACCTATGGCCCGTCCAAGGCGGCGCTCGAAGCCTTTTCCGCGGTGATGGCCAAGGATCTCGCCGGCACCGGCGTCACCGTCAACGTGCTGGTGCCGGGCGGTGTCACCAATACCGGCATGGTGCCGCTCGAAGCCGGCTATGACCGCACCGAGATGATCCAGCCCGGGGTGATGGCGCCGCCGCTCAACTGGCTGGTATCGGATGCAGCCGGCCACGTGACCGGGCGGCGTTTTCTGGCGGCGCATTGGGACCCGAGCCTGCCGCCGGAAGAAGCCGCGGCCAAAGCCGGGGCTCCGGTCGCCTGGACCGCGATCGCGACCATGCCGATCGAGCCACCGCGGCGCGGCTAGAGCGGGACGCGCCAGACCGATCTGGCGTAATCGCCGACCGCGCGATCGGCGGAAAACCGCTCCATGCCCGCGATATTGCGAATGCACGCGGCGGCCCAATCGTCGGGTTTGCGCCACAGCGCATCAACGGCGCGCTGCGCCTGCCAGTAGGCGTCAAAATCGGCGACGAGCATGTAATCGTCGCGGCGCCGCAGCCCGTTGGTCAACAGGGCAAAACGGTGCGGGTCGCCGGGTGAAAAAACGCCGGTTTCGATCATTTCGAGAACCTCGGACAACCGCGGCGGGACGAGCCTGCACGCGTTGCAGCGCCTCTGCGCCACCTCCTCGGCCCGAAGACCAAAGATGAAGATGTTGTCCTCCCCGACGCTGTCGCGGATTTCGCTGTTGGCGCCGTCGAGCGTGCCGATGGTCAGGGCGCCATTGAGGGCGAGTTTCATGTTGCCCGTGCCCGAGGCTTCCATCCCCGCGGTCGCGATCTGCTCCGAGAGATCGGCGGCGGGAATGATGGTCTCAGCCAAGCTGACATTGTAATTCGCCAGAAAGACCACCTTCAAGAGATCGCGCACAAGGGGATCGCGATTGATCACCGCGGCAATGTCGTGGGCGAGCTTGATGATCAGCTTGGCCGCGGCATAGCTGGCGGCGGCCTTGCCGGCAAAGATCTTGACCCGCGGGACCCAGTCCCGCTCTGGCGCAGCGCGCATCACGTTGTAGAGGGCCACCGTCTCCAGGAGGTTGAGCAACTGGCGCTTGTATTCATGAATCCGCTTGATCTGCACGTCAAAGATCGCGTGCGAATCGACCGGCAACCCGAGCTGACCATGGATGACCCGATGAAGCCTGAGCTTGTTGGCGTGCTTGACCGCGCGCAGCTCTTTGTGAACAGCGCGGTCCTCGGCCGCCGCAGCAAAGCGCGCGATCGCGGCGGGATTGTCGCGGACATCCTCGCCGCAGACGGCGCAGAGCAGCCGCGTCAATCGCGGGTTGGCCTGGTAGAGCCAGCGGCGAAAGGTGATCCCGTTGGTCACATTGACGATGCGGCCGGGATAAAGCGCCGCGAGGTCGCGAAAGACCGTCCTGCGCATCAGCCCGGTGTGGATCACCGACACGCCGTTGGTGCGGCCGCAGCCGACAAAGGCCAGATGGCCCATCCTGACGCGCCGCCCGTCGCGCTCGTCGATCAGCGAGAGCGCGGCAATCGCCTCGGCATCGAGCGCATGCACGCGCGCCGCGGATTCCAGATGGCGGGCATTGATCAGATAGATGATCTGCAAGTGCCGCGGCAGAATGCGCTCGAACAGGGCGACGGGCCAGCTTTCGAGCGCCTCGGGCAAGAGGGTGTGGTTGGTATAGCGGCAGGTCTCGACGGTGATCCGCCAGGCGTCGTCCCACGGAATGTTGTGGAGATCGACAAGAATGCGCATCAACTCGGCGATGGCGATGCTCGGATGGGTGTCGTTGAGCTGGATGACCGTGTGGTCGGGGAGGGTGTGCAGCGCGCCGTAGGCGCGGCGATGCCGCTCGACGAGATCGTGCAGCGAGGCGGCCACAAAAAAATACTCCTGACGCAGGCGCAGCTCGCGCCCGGCAACGGTTTCGTCGCTGGGATAAAGGACCTTTGAGAGCGCCTCGGCGCGCGTCTGTCCGGCCAGTGCGCCGGCGTGATCGCCGCGGTTGAAGACATCGAGGCGCAGAGGGTCGATGGCGCGCGCCGACCACAACCGCAGCGGATTGACATGCGCTCCCCGCCAGCCAACGACCGGGGTGTCATAGGCGACCGCTTCGACGGTCTCTTCGGGGTGCCAGACAAACCGCGTATGCCCGCCATGCGCCGCGACCCGCTCGACCCATCCGCCGTAGGCAACGGCGCAGGTGACGTCCGCGCGCTCGAATTCCCACGGATTGGCGAAAGACAGCCACGCTTCGGGGTGTTCCTGCTGCCAGCCGTCCCGGATGATCTGGCGAAACAACCCGTGATCGTACCTGATCCCGTAGCCGCAGGCCGGGACCCCGAGGCTCGCCATGCTTTCCAGAAAACACGCGGCAAGCCGGCCGAGCCCGCCATTGCCAAGCGC